>CALIRC010000069.1 GCA_938044295.1 Minisyncoccota bacterium | reverse complement strand
ATCAGTACTACGCCAATACTTGTACCAACTACATTAATTAAACTCTTAATAATTGCAACTGCTTTCATCTTTTTGTGTTTAGTTGCTTAGATTTTACGTTTATTATATACCGCTTATATCATTTCAACAAAGCTATTAACTACCTTCAACCACAAACCCGCAAATTACTCATCAGTCACTCTCTTCCTTGTCATGATCTTATGGTTTATGGCTTTTCTATTTTTGACGACCTATATTATGAAATTTCTATAACTTTCTTAGGTTCATTTGTGTTTTCTCCACATTTTCTGGAATGCTTTTTTTGTTCTTTTCAATTCTGCTAGCGATCCTTCGCCAACGATTTTGCCTTTTTGAAAGATGATAATACGATCTAATTGTCTCAATAGATTCATTTTGTGCATTGATGCGATGATCGTTTTTTCTTTAAAATTATCAAAGATATTTTTGTAAATCTGAAATTCGTTGACTGGGTCGACACTATTTGATAATAAAATATGTCTATAAACTTATGTATAGAGTAGTCTTATTCTTTAAGAAGTGGGTAGTATTTTTTACAATGGTGGACAGTGGTCAAAACCTTCACTATGCGGAATCCTATAGAAGAAATCATCAGCAGTCTCTGTAAATCCATCAGGACCTGCAGATTTGATATGGTCAAAAAGACAAGAATCAGAACCATGCTCTCCTTCGTTCTCATCAAACATATATGGACTATTCCATGGGTCCCGCTTCAGTTCATCAATTCCCTCTACGCCACCTTTGACCTCATCACTGATTTTTGTCATCGCTTGATCCCACTTTTTTTGGCACACATGCGTATCAGGAATACCTCGCAGATCTATTGAGTGACACGGACAATTGGAGCAACTAGAGCCAGTGATTTCTATTAATGTCTTTTGCGCTTCAAAGCGGGCAACAGTTACCGCGGATATAACTGATTTTAGTTCGGTATGCACTTTGGTTTTATTGGCTTTTTCACGAGCAGCGCCTAATGTGACTAAGATAATCGATGCTAAAGTTCCGATGATTGCTATAACAATCAACAGTTCTATAAAAGTAAAACCTTTGGGAGATTTCATTCTCTTCATGTAACTACACAAAGTATTTATTCACAAAAAAGTACCTGTAGTATATCAAATTATTTCTTGAGAGTAAAAAATTTTTGATTATGCTGCTTCTTGATTGATTTGATTATTGAACTGCGCATTAATCATTTTACTTATTTTAAGGCCGCCTGGTGGTCGACTTCGTAGCTCGTCACGACTATACTCGTAACTTGTGTACCACTGACCATTGTAAAAATGAAAAGTCTCATTGTATCCATCTACTTTTGCAATCCAACCATTTGTTTTTTTCTTAAAAACACATTTTAACTCTTCGGATTCTTTTGTTTCGGCTGTTATTTCTTGTATACCTTCCTTGCTATCCTTTTGATTCTCAAAAAGATCAGGTTGCGTCATTTTTTCAAATTCCATCTTTTTTATATTATCAATATCGCAACTTTTTGCAGAATTTATAACTCTTTCTTAAATTGTTGCATCTCTATATTATCACAAACATAATGGCCTTATTATTATGCAAAAAGTTGCGTGATACATGTGTGATGCGGTCGTGTAAACTTTCAAAGAGGAAGCGTAAGGATTCATATATCACGCAGCTCTGTTTCGAATTGTATTACACAAACTTGCGATCTCAGTACTATATAATCCGCATACTTGTCGGGATCGTTGATTTTTTCATGCTATCTCACTTTCTTGTATTGTAGATACTAATATGACGTATCTACGCGTCATATTAGTATCTCTTTATACTCTTGCACCTAAGTATCTCCTTTACCTAGATATCTCAATAGAAGACTTCTATTTATGGAGCATCAACCTTTACAGTGATCTTTTTTCCACTTGATTCTACTTTTGCTGTGCGCATAAAATTTGTTTCACCTGCAGAGATGATTTCAAGTGCTATTGCATCGAGAATTTCTTTCTGGATCGTACGTTTCAGAGGGCGTGCACCATAGAGCGGATCATAGCCTTTTTCACGTAGCAATTTCTTTTCTCCATCACTTACCTCCAATGTGATGTTTTTTGTTGCAAGTCTCTCCTTTATGCGTGCGATCTGGATATCGATGATGTGTCCAAGCATTTTTTTACTCACAGGATGAAAGATAATGTGATCATCGAGTCGATTGAGAAACTCTGGCTTAAATGTTGCACGTACGTCTCTCATAACCTGATCGCGCATTTTTTCTTCGTTCATTTTCTCACTTTTTTTATCTTCACCAAAGCCGATTGCTGTTTCACTGATATACTCACTACCAACGTTAGATGTCATGATGATTATAGTATTCGTGAAGTTTACTGTGCGGCCCTTTGCGTCAGTGAGACGCCCATCATCTAATACTTGCAAGAAAATATTGAATACATCTGGATGTGCTTTTTCAATTTCGTCAAAGAGAAGTACACTGTATGGATTTCTGCGAACGATTTCTGTCAGCTGTCCTCCCTCGTCGTGTCCAACATATCCAGGCGGTGAACCAATCATCTTTGCAGTGGCATGGGCTTCCATGTACTCACTCATGTCGATCCTTGTGAGTGCTTTCTCATTGTCAAAGAGGTTTCCTGCAAGTGCTTTTGCAAGCTCTGTCTTGCCAACTCCCGTCGGCCCCAAAAAGAGAAATGATGCAATCGGTCGCCCCCCTTCACCGATACCTGCGCGACTTCTTCTTATCGCATTTGCTACAGCGCTTATAGCTTCATCTTGGCCGATGACTTTCTTGGCGAGATCTTTTTCTAGATGTGCGAGTTTTTGCATCTCGCTTTCGAGCATTTTACTTACTGGAATTCCTGTCCATTTTGCAACTACACGAGCAATATCTTCTTCCTCTACCTCTTCTTTGAGGATGGGGTTTTTCTTCTGTAATTTGATCAAGATTTCTCTGGCGTCGTCCATTTTTTTCTGTTCTTCTGGAATTTTTCCGTATCTGATCTCTGCAACTTGTGCGAGCTCAGCTACACGCTCTAGCCTTTCTGCTTCTGACTCCAATTCATCAATTTTCTTTTTGTGCGTACGTACTTTTGTGATCGCATCTTTTTCTGCTTGCCACTGAATCCGTAATTTATCTGCCTTCTCACTCAGGTTTGCAAGCTCTTTTTCGATCTTGGTGACTTTTTGCTTAGCTACGGTTCCTTTTTCTTTTTTCATAGCTTCTTTTTCGATCTCACGCGTACGCATTTCACGTGTCAGCATATCTATCTCTGCTGGCATAGAATCAATCTCCATACGGATCTGACTCGCTGCTTCGTCGACTAGATCGATTGCCTTGTCTGGTAAAAACCGATCAGAAATGTACCGCTCAGAAAGAGTGACGGCAGCGCGTACAGCGTTATCTGTGATGCGCACACCATGGTGAATTGCATACTTGTCCTTAATGCCACGCAGTATAGCGATCGCATCTTCTGTGCTTGGCTCACCCACTTTTACTGGCTGAAATCGCCTCTCTAGTGCTGCATCTTTTTCGATATACTTCTGATATTCTTTTAAAGTTGTTGCGCCGATTGTACGAATTTCACCACGGGCGAGCGCGGGCTTCAAGAGGTTTGCAGCATCCATTGCGCCCTCTCCTCCTGTACCTGCGCCGATGAGCATGTGCAGCTCATCGATGAAGAGAATGTACTTTCCTGCACTTTTATCGATTTCGGTAATTACAGCTTTTAATCTATCCTCAAATTCACCGCGAAACTTTGCCCCAGCGATCAGCGCACCCATATCTAAGGATAGTAATTCTTTGTCTCCAAGTGTTTCTGGTACATCACCTGCTATGATGCGCTGCGCAAGACCTTCAGCAATTGCTGTTTTACCTGTACCAGGCTCACCGATAAGTACAGGGTTATTTTTTCCACGTCTAGCAAGTATAAGGATCACGCGGCGGATTTCTTCGTTTCGACCGATGATTGGATCGATCTCGTCCTTCCTTGCGCGCTCTGTGAGATTTGTTGTGTATTTTTCAAGTGATTTCGTTCCTATTTCTTTATCATCTCGCGATATAACTTTCTTCCCTGCACGCATATTTGAGAGAATCGTCTTCATCTGATCCTTATCGATTCCTTGAAAAACGTCTTTCGCTACTGTTGGTGCATCTAAAAGTCCCAAGAGGAGGTGTTCTGTTGTTATGAACTGATCATCGTATTTTTTCATGTTTTTCTCTGCTGCTTCAAAAACTTGAGCGAGGTCGCGACCAATCGCTAGCTGCCCGGAGTGCTCCAATGCACCAGTTGGTACGATACTTAACGCCTCGTCGATGTTTGTCATGATGCGGGCATTGTCTTCTCCAGCGGCATCGAGAAGTGCACTTACGGTAGAGACTTCTTCTAGTAAAGCTTTTGCTAGGTGAAGCGCACCGACACCAGCATGACCACGTGCAAGTGCGATTTCTTGGGCGCGCATGATGACACCTTGTGTTTGTTTGGTAAATTTTTCAGTATTCATAGTATTATTTTGATACATTACATTCTTTTTTTTAGTATAATCAAAATTAGCACTCTGTCAAGTAGAGTGCTAATTTTATATTATGACATGAATCGGGTCGCACAAATGTCTAGTATGGACTATGATTGGAATAGTGATATATGATTGAGATTTATTTCTATGGCAATACTAAATGCAAAAAAATATCGAGATGTTGCACGGGCGATCCACTACCTCACTACCCACAATGATGCACAACCTGAACTTCCCGCTCTCGCGAAAGCCATCGGTCTCAGCACCTCTTATACGCAGAAAATTTTTTCAGATTATGTCGGTATCAGTCCGAAACAATTTCTTAAATATATAAGTTCTGAACGTGCCAAAAAGCTTCTTCGTAGTGATGGAGCATCAATGCTCACTGCATCGCACGCGGTAGGTCTTTCCAGTACTGGTCGTCTACATGACCTTTTTGTCACAGTTGAATCTATGACGTCTGGTGCATACAAAAGCGGAGGTCTTGATCTTACTATTTCTTATAGTTTTCATGATACTGCTTTTGGTCCTATCATTATCGCATCAACAGATCAGGGCATCTGCTACCTTACATTTATAGAAAGTAAGGCGCACGGACTTATAGAACTCACACACTCTTTTGCAGATGCAACACTTCATGAAGATCACCTGCCTGTACACAGCAAAGCCTTATCGTTTTTTTTATGGGATCAGCCATTGGAAAAAATTACACTGCACTTGCGCGGCACATCTTTTCAGCTCAAAGTATGGCAGGCGCTCTTACAGATCCCTTGCGGTGGCGTTACTACGTATGGTGATGTCGCACATGCCATCAACTGTGACAAAGCGTACCGTGCAGTCGGTACTGCTGTCGGCAAGAATCCAATTTCTTATATCATTCCGTGTCATCGCGTCATTCGCTCAAGTGGTGCGCTAGGCAATTACCGTTGGGGTGAAGAGCGAAAAAAACTTCTTTTTACTCGCGAATCTCTTTATTAAAAAAAGCCTTGTCACAAACAAGGCTTTTTTACTTTTCAATATTTTTCTTTGCGTAACTGTGAAAGGTACATCAAGTCAGACTCTGTCGTTATTTTGATATTCGCAGAATCTCCTTTTACAATTTTTACTGGATACCCATATTCCATTAAAAGTGACATTTCATCAGTGACTCTCACACCATCTCGCAGCGCTTTATCGTGACACCTACACAACATGACGCGTGGTGCCATTTGCGGCGTTTGTGCTGCCCATAGCGTACTTCTATCAAGCACCTGCTGTACTTGTAGATTTCTATCTACTTCGTAGATCGTGTCAGTTATAGGTACAGCAATCGCGCTACCTCCGACTGCTGTGCAACCTTTCAACAGAGTGCGAATCATACTTCTTGTCACGAAAGGACGTGCACCATCGTGTACAATCACAATATCGCTTTTGGCTGCATGTGTACCTATACATGATGATTCTTGCCGTGTTTTTCCACCTGCGATAATCCTTGCTACTTTTTGTAGATCGCACTGATTGATGATTTTTGCTATCATTTCTCTTTCATCATCTTTCACAACAAGTATGATTTCGTCGATATATTCAGATTCTTCAAATACACGTACAGTGCATGAAACCAGTCGATGATGTGGCGAATCGCCTATACTTAGTAATACCTTGTTGTAACCAAGTCTCATGCGAGAACCCAGGCCTGCGCAAAGTATGATAGCTGTTACTTTGCTCGTATTTAAAGTACTCATTTTTTCACTCCGAAATTTCTTCTGGCTATCTTGTCATATAGTTCTTATATGTGCAACTCATACTTGCTATTACGACTTGTAGCGATGGCGCTTTTTCTTTTTCGTGAAATAGTTTTTTGCTACTCGCCTCAATTTTTTAAAGGCATGCTTTGTGACAATGTCTGGCGCTGTATATCCTTGCGTATCGATCATTATAGGTTTTTCTCCACATGGTTTGAACGTTATTCTTAGGCGAAATGGCTGGAAATTCTCGAACCGTACTATAATCTGCGGCTGCTCTCTTGCAGAGGCAAAGAGAGTTTTATAGTACTCCTCACGCTCACTAATTACAGCACAGACTGTATCGCGCATTTTTTCATCTTCGATGATTTTTTCCTTTTGGATTGTAATCATATGTGGTTTTATACTCTGTAAACGATGATACTAGTATTCTTTTGTGAAGATGTAATCTGCTGTACAAGGGAGGATTTTTCTCAGGAAAGGAATTTGCATTAGCGTACCATAGTAGCACATGGCTAGAAACTGGCGATTAGTAGTGCTTGCATAGAATTCTACTTCTGCCTTACTGAAGCCAACTCTACTGGCAATTTCTTGCATTTTCTTGTACTCCAGGAGGTCTTCCACACTGTTTTTTGCTACAACTCTTTTTCTGGCTAGTGGATAGACAAAGCGATTGCATGATGGCTCATAGAGAAAAATTGCTTTCCCGCCGCGCTTTAGAATCCTATAGACTTCTGCTAATACTTTTTCGTGTTCAACAAAGTGATGCGCTGACTGAAAGCAAAAAATGAGGTCTACAGATGCACTCTCTAGGGGGATGTCCTGTGCACGGCATGTTATTTTTTTTTCTAGTGCAACGGTAAAGATTCTCTCCCACTGTGGCACAGATGCTAGCGCATATGGACTGATATCAGATACGTATATATTCTTATGTGGATAGGTCTTTTTTACTATACATGATGCCCAGCCTTGCGCTGCACCGAGCTCAAGGATGGTATTTGCTTTTAGAAATTCTTTCTCGTATTTACATAGCTTTTCGAGAAAAATACGCGCTTCTGCCATTTTATTGCAGAGGTTTGGTATGGTAAAATTTCTTGGATTCTCATGCTCGGAATCTTTATAGAAATTGATCTCCTTTTGCTCTTTCTCTTGTAAATTCATTTGGGAGATTATACCATACTGCACTAATGCTTTTTTATGTGGTTTGAGTCGGTTTATTTATCCTCAGCAATGATCAAAGTCTTCGCTGTGTGGTATTTGAAATCCAATATCATCTACAGTAAATAGATAACCGTCTGGGCCAGCTGATTTGATGCGGTCGAGGATACATGTACCTGGAAATTCTCCCTCATTTTCGTCGATAGCGTACGGACTATTCCACGGATCTCTTTGTAGTTCAGATAAACCATTCACACCACCTTTCATGGATTCGCTGATCTTTGTCATCGCGTGGTTCCAATTCCATTGACAGCCATGTGAGTCTGGAAGACCCCTCATATCTATGTCACGACATACACAGTCAGAGCATCCTGAGCCAGTGATTTCCATTAATGTTTTCTCAGATTCGAATCGTGCTGCATTAATTGCAGTCATGGCTGACTTTAATTCTGTTCGCACCTTTACTTCTTTTGCTCGAGTGCGAGCCGCGCTTAACGAGATGAGAATAATTGATGCCAATACTCCTATTATTGCTATTACAATAAGTAGCTCAACTAAAGTAAAACCTTTTTGAGAATTTTTCTTTTTGGACTGCATACGATTCGAAATGTATTTATCAAACATATATATAGTACTATATCATAAAAATAAAGATGCATTCTTACTAAATCGCTGCCAAAAGTTGCTAACCATCACATACATCTGTAGACTGACATTAATCATGTCAGAGAAAGATATAACTACGAAGGAGTAAAATCAATTTAAAAAGATACGCTCAGAGAAGTGGAGTGATTAGCTTGAAGGATAAATTTGTACTGCCAAAAATTCTACTCATGCCGATAGAGAAGCTGATAAAGAAACTATTGATTCTACAATGTCAGAATATTTGACAGTATTATCTATATATGCTATTGTATCTATTTGGAACTTAACATTGTCATAGAAAGAGGAATGCTATTATGAAAGAAAAATCTGTCGTTGTCTTTATAGATGCTCCAGACCCTGATAATTTTGTCTTGGTGTTGGCTGCAGCAAAGTGTTTTCCAGACCGTGAGATGTGCGTTGCTCTTACTGGTAGACCAGTGCGTTTCAACGCTACACAGGAACACGCTACATGGCAGTGGGATGCAGAAAGTTCTCGCTTAGCACAAGAAGCAAGCGCTGCACGACTGAAAAACTTCATGCGCAACCTGGGGATTCGGATCACGTCGGTTTTTGATGGTGGCATCGCACCACGAACACTGGTCCCACACCGGGTGCATTTCGAAGAGTATTACAAATTTCAAGATGTTGATCCACTCGCTGCAATGCGATACTCCGATCTTGAACCTCAGGAAGACCTGGTCGATTTTATGCTAGAGCATGAAAATCTTGTTCTCGTCGGCGGTCCGATGACAGGATTGAAACAAGTCTTAGAACGCAATCCTGATGTAGCAAAATGCATCACAGAAGTGCATGCAATGTTTGCTACATGGGGCACTGTAGATCTCATGGATTTAGGTGGTGCACCTCGAGGTGCAAATCAGTTCAACGTTGCATGCGATCCTGTGTCGGCACATTTCGTGCTCAATGGCCTCACCTGTCCCATCTATTTGATGCCGACTGAAGTGACCAGACATGGACCAATTGGTTTTTCTACTGTTCAAGAACTGCGATCAGCACTGCCGCAAAACGATGGGGTTAACAAAATGTTGCCGCTGTATGCACTGTGGTACGATGCCGCTGTCAAGCCACGACAAGATGCCAATCCACAGGAAAAGATCTTCATCCATGATGTCGTGTCAGCCCTTAGCGCAGATCCGACTCTCCGAGATGAAATATATGAAGTAGTACCAGTACAGGTAACGTCTGTACCGCATCTTCCTTCGGAAAAGGATCTCTGGGGTGTAGTGGAGATGCAAAAACTACCACCTGAAGTACCTGCAAATATTTTTGCTGCTACCTCCTTTGCGCCCGAAGGAGAGCAAAAATATCTGGAAGCTTTGTATAAAATTTTTGTTTAGTACTTTTTTCTTTATGCCTGCACATTTTTAGTGCAGGCATTTTTTTATATCAAGTGATTGTATGATCCCTATTTAATACATTCCATGTTTTTTAGGCTATTCTTTTTTGAATGTATAAACCTTCTCACTGCAGGTATGTATATTAAAAATATGAAAAAACCTGCCATGTAAAAAATTTTTCATGGCAGGTCGGTCTTGCTACAATGATGCGATGATTTAACTAATCATTTGTACGAAAATATTTATTGCCGATTTCTCGTTGTCCACGAGATCCTCCGGAGTGAGATGTAGGATTCTTTTTCGATTTTTGCGATTATGCTTCATACTTCTTTTCCGCTCTTGAGTGGAAAAAATACGAACCCCTATCACACCGCGATGCCATTGTCCACCCTTTTTTATGTGGAACCCAAGTCCACAAATGTATGGTTTATAGTTAGGAAGGACTGTAACATCTTTGATTCGTTTTGAATACGTTTGAGTATTTGAAAATAACTCCATGAGTGCATCTCTATAAAAAGCTTCATCAAATTTGTATTTTTGCACATTTTCGCAATTGATGTTTGTCTCAGTGATCTTATGATCCGTACTTACTGTTAGATCTGCAAGTGTGAAGTTATGATCGCCTATTGTTTTAACAATACGAACATTGCACGATCCGTCTTCTATATTTTTATAAATAACTCCATACTTTTCAATGTCATGTCTTTGCCGTGCCCACCACGTGTGCACAGTCTTTCTGATTTCTTTCTTAGTTTTTACCACTAGC
>CALIRC010000068.1 GCA_938044295.1 Minisyncoccota bacterium | reverse complement strand
AGTCACTCCAATAATGGCACTTATAAAGGCATTTAATGGCAATATGATATTTGTACCAATCATAAGCAGTGCTGCAATGCCGTAGAGGAGTGGTTTTTTCAAGATAAATCTGAATGATGTCTTCTTTGTGATTAACCAAAGCGTAACGCCCATTACAAATAGCTCTGTGATAACAGAAGAGAGTGCTGCTCCACGCGCGGAATACTCTGGAATTAGACTCATATTTAAGAAAATGCTGAATATCGCTGACGTAACGAGAAGTATGGTAAGTGTTTTCTGTAAATTTGCAGCAATTGCAACATTTATAAAGAAATGACCAAAAAAGATTCCAATAAATGAAAATATCCCAATTTGCAACACAAGGACAGCATCTATAAACTCTTTGCCATTGATGAGCGCTATTGCTTCTGGGGCAAGGAAAACCATACTTACGATGAGTGGAATAAGGGCTAACGTAAAGAATTTTATGGTCGACTCCACGGTTTCACTAAAAGCCTTTTTGTCTGTAAAAATATAGCGCGATAAGAGGGGTAGTACAAGCCCAACCACCATTGCTGGGAAAAATACGATTGTTTCGATGATTTTTGTTGCCGCCCCATAAATTCCCACATCTTCGTCCGGATGATACCATCCAAGGATAAATGCATTAACTTTGAAATAGAGGAAGGTCGCAATTGCGCTTATGCCAAGTGGGTACGCCTTTGCCATGAATTTTTTCCAGTATAGCAGATCCCAATCCAGGCGGATTTTGATATATTTCCTCGCAAAAAGGAAGATCAAGGTGAAGTTTGTAACCATTGCAGCGAAAATAGCGATGACAGCAAAAAGAAAGGGGAGTTTGAAGTAAATAAGACTGATAATAATGCTCATTTGAACGATTTTTCCACAAAGCTCAGCGATTGCAACTCTGTCCATTGCAATATGCTTTTGGAAAACTCCATTTAAAAGACTGTAACTTGAGGAAAAAAGAAAGGCTCCTGTGATCACCAATATAGCCGTTTTCATTTCTTGGCTATAGGGTAAAAACCATACAGTTGTGACACTTAATAAGAAGAGTGCACTGGTAATTGCAAGACGAAGGGTAAAAATTTTATTGATGATTTCATTTTCTGGCGCCCCTTCTCTGGAAATCTCCCTTGTGGCCACTGCATGCAAGCCCATATCCGCAAATGCCATGAGAAATGCAAGATACGTCAACGCTAGTGTGTATTGCCCGAATCCTGCGGTTCCTAAGTAGCGTGATAATAATCCTATGGTGAAAAGAGCGATACCAATAGAAATCGCTTTAGAAGCTCCTGCAAAGAGGACGTTGTATGCAATTTTTTGTGCGATCATAGGGATGCGATAATGCCGACGGGCTTTACAACAACTTTGCGATCTTCACCATCTCCGATGCTGTCAGTCGTTACGCGATCATCTGAGGCAATTATAGTGTGGATGAGACGTCTTTCATATGCACTCATCGGCCGTAAGACAATTGGCTTTTTACTACGCGCAGCGCCTTCTGCTGCATCACGTGCTATACGCTCAAACATCTGTTTTTTGCCTTCACGGTAATCATTTACATCAATTTTGAAATATAATGCAATCTTTTTTTGCCTTGCTATGACATGTGCTAGATGTTCGATTGCACTGAGATTTGCTCCATGGTGACCGATGAAATACTGTGCATTTTCACTTGTTTTAATTACAAATGTGCACTCAAATCCTTGCTTGTTGTCACTTTCCACCTCTCGGATTGTTGGTGCAACCTTAAAGTCCATTAATGCGAAGATTTCCTTGATGATTTTTTCTACTTGTTCCTTTTCTGTCATAATATTCACAATTTAGGGAATTATCATGCACCACTGTCACCTTGTGCAATCATACGCCTATTTTTGATTCATCACAAACCACTGCTGACCAATTGTGAAGAGTGTGGTTGTGAACACGTAAAGCGTGAGCCCTGCAGGGAAATAGACTCCAATTCCTAGTGTCATAACTGGAATTATGACAAGCATTTGCTTTTGCATGATTGTAGCAAAATCTGGCTGCTCATCGCCATCCTTGTTCTTTTTAGATTCTTTTTCTGTCTTTTCTTCTTTCTCTATATCATTTTTGCTCTGCATCATTTTGATTTGATAGTAGACGAGCACCGCTGTTGCCACAGCTAATACATAACTTGGCTCTGCAAGCGAAAGGAAACCAAATGCTGTATCAGCAATTTTTTCTGTATGCGGGATAAATCCATAAAGATCGTCCGTCGATACCTCGAAATTTTGGATTTTTGCTAATTCTAGAATTACGCGGTAAAGCGTTATGAAAACAATGAGAGAAACGATAATTGGTAAACACCCGGCTGCAGGATTTACGCCATGCTCCTTGTATAGTGCCATTTGTTCTCTACCGATTTTCTCTCGATTTCCCTTATGTTTTTGTTGGATTGCCTTGAGCTGCGGTTGCAACTCCTGCATTTCCTTTTGCGATGCTATTTGCTTTCGAGAAAGTGGTAGTAAAATAATCCGAATGATGACTGTAAGAGCTATGATTGCTAGCCCAAGATCGCTCCAGAGGAACGTATAGAGCCCCACAAGGGCATTGTAGATTGGTTCGTGGAGAACTGTAAGGTAGAGATCTTTCATGATGTATCCTATTTGTGATTAGTGCTACTTGCGGTCGCGAGCTTATGTGCTGTATATATTAAACAAAAAACTGCTGACATAACTTATAAAAACACTCTTATCTGTGCTTTACTTCTAGTGTATGTAGCGTCCTAGTGTAGATGCATTTAGATTTGTGCGGTGTCTTTGTGCCAACCTCAAAGCTTTTTCAATTTGTTGCTTAGCATCTTTGTATGATAACACCTTTCCTGCGCTCGTGTAAGAGATTAGGATGTCAAAAGGCGCTTGTGATGATACTACTGTACTTAAGGCCTCTATAATAACTCTTTTTTGCCTATTTCTCTTACATGCGCGTGCATCGTACTTTTTCCCTAATATCACGGCGACCCTTACATGACCTACATCATTTTTACTCACATTCAAAAAAAGACCGCCTATGCGTGTCCGCACCCCTGTTTTATGGAGCTTTTTTCTCGATGCATCGCTTGTAAGCCTAAACTTTTTTTTAAGCATATCTATATGCAATTATGCTTTCTTTGTTCAAAAAATCGCTTCTGCGCCATGCCAAAAAAGGTTTATCTGACAAAATCAACCTACACTGAGAGCTTTGCTCGCCCTTTTTTCCTGCGTCTGGCAATCACGAGTCGTCCTGTCTTTGTAGACATGCGCTTAAGGAAACCATGTACGCGACTTCTTTTACGACTTTTTGGTTGATATGTTCTTTTCATACTTTAAAATTTGACAGAATGTAACGTCTGTACAGACTAGCATAGTAACCACAGAAAGTCAATTTCTTTTATTCTGTCAATGCTATTGTATTTTTTTACTATTCACATGTTATAAACACTTTGCAAACAGGTAAATTCCACACTTTTTCCTTTAATTAGTGTATAATTTTATTCACCTAGAGGATCAATCCACTTTAACTATATTTTTTATGGCTCACGATGAATTATGGCAAAAAGCTCTTGCATCTATCGAGCTATCTATTTCAAAGGCCAACTTTTCAACGTGGTTCAAAAATACAACCATACTCTCTTATACTGCAGGCCACATGGTTATTGGTGTTCCCAATGGTTTCGCCAAGGAATGGCTGGAGAATAAATATCAGAATTATATCCTCACTGCGTTGAGAGACCTCGATCCTGCTGTTTCTGGCATGAGTTGCAGTGTTTATAACCCACAGACACATGCACAAACTGTGGATAATGCCTCAACAACCCAGGAATCAGAGCCTAGTAAAGAAAAAGTGGTAGCCTCGACAGAAGAAGCTGTGAATGTGGTGTCGGCAGCTGCTCCACTCACTACTCCTCGTGACATTCGCCCACAGAGTAACTTGAACTCTCGCTATACATTTGACAATTTTGTCGTTGGTGAGCATAACGAGTTGGCCAAGGCTGCTTGTGTTGCGGTAAGCGAAAATCTTGGTAAAATCTATAATCCTCTCTTTATTTATGGCCATGTAGGTTTAGGTAAGACACATCTCCTCCAATCTATTGGCAATGCTGTTGAAAAGAGCGGCTCTACTAAGAAAGTTGTGTATACAACCTCTGAGCGTTTTACAAATGAGCTTATAGAGTCCATAAAATCCAACACCGCTAGTGCTTTTAAAGATGCGCACGCAAGTATAGACCTCCTTATTATCGATGATGTGCAGTTCCTCTCAGGCAAAGTAAAGACTCAACATGAATTTTTCCACATTTTTAATGCCCTTCACCAACTAGATAAGCAGATTGTAATCTCCAGTGATCGTTCTCCCAAGGCTATTAACCACCTAGAAGATCGCCTCCGTTCGCGTTTTGAGGGTGGTATGATCGTTGATGTTGGACTTCCTGACTTAGAAACACGTATAGCAATTCTACGAGAAAAAGCTGGCCTCAAAAACTTTTATGTCGGTGATGATACACTGCGCTTTGTAGCTGAAAACATCAAAAATAACGTCCGTGAGCTTGAAGGAGCCCTAAATCGTATCATCGCTTTTTGTGACCTCAGAAAACAAGAGCCTACAAAGGAGCTTGCTATGAGCGCTTTGAGCGAGATTATTGAAAGTAGTAAAAAGAAAGCTGTGCAAAGTAAGGATGTTATCGCTGTTATTTCCGACTTTTATGAAGTAAAACATGAAGATCTTATTGTAAAAGGTCGAAAAAAGGAGGTTGTCCACCCTCGTCAGGTTGCAATGTACCTTTTGCGTAAGGAACTTAACATGTCATACCCAGGAATTGGCAAGTATTTTGGGGGGAGAGATCATACAACAGCTCTTCACGCATACGAAAAGATTCACCGACTCACAAATGAGGATACGCGTTTCTCTGAAGAGATTTCTTTTTTGCGAGATAAGCTTTATAGCGTTTAAAAACACATTAATCTCTTTCTTGGTAGTAGGATTTACACACCTTAGCACAGTTTTATTTGTTTAAATACGTATCGTTACTTATTGATGGACACGTATTTAGAGATTTGTATAGGAGCTTTTAGCTTGGATCGCGCTAAAGTGTGTACATCCTAATAATATTGATACTGGTACTGGAGGAATTTCTTGTTCGTTATACATCTGACTTGTGGATATGCCTTTGATAATTACTGTATAAGTTATAGATATCTCTGTGGAAATCTCGCATAGGCCTTTGTGGATAACCTTTTGTTGGTGTAAATGCATCTTTATCCACAAAGACTTCCACAGTACATTCCCTTTATTTGTGTGCGAGAGATACTGATGGTTCCTAGCTGTATGCATCTTATCCACATATACATACAGTAATAGTAATAATAAATAATTATATATAGAATAAACAGAATCTTATGAAAGCAACATGTACATATGAAAACCTTAGGAAGGCACTTCGTGCTGTCGAGGGTATGATCGGAAAGGATCTTAGCATACCGATCATCCAAAATATCCTCATCTCTGTCGAAGCTAATTCTATTTCTTTTTGTGCAACGAATTTAGAGATAGGGATTGTTCAAACTGTCCCAGCAAAAACAGATGGTGAATGGAAGATTGTCATCGCTCCACATCTTCTATCGGGTTTTTTAAATGCGATTCGTGGTGGTGAACATATCACCTTAGAGAGGGTGGATACAACTTTGCACGTAAAAAACGATTCTTACGAAAGTGAAATTAGTGGTTTTGACGCTGAGGATTTTCCTATTATTCCGACACAGGAGTCGGATACTGCGCATGCGGTTAATCTTTTGGAATTAAAATCGTGTGTTTCTACTGTTTTACCGTTTGTTACGCATAACGAGATTCGCCCTGAACTTACCGGTGTCTACTTGAGTGTTGAGGATGGTTATGTATATACCGCAGCAACTGATAGTTTCCGTCTAGGAGAGTCCCGTCAGAGGCTTCAGGAGCTCCTAGGAGCGGAAAAGGAAGCTTTTTCGTATAATGTCATTCTTCCGCAGAAGATATGCGCATACATCAATAAATTGTCTGATGATTACGATGCTGTACAGTGGAGTGTCAAAGATAATCACCTTTCGATTACTTGTGATGGTTTATATATCACTACGCGACTCATCGACGGAAATTATCCTGATTATCGTCAAATTATTCCTCAAAAAACAGAGACAAATGTTATAGTAAAAAAAGAGGACTTATTAGAGTCGATGCGCGTAATGCTTGTTTTTTCTGATAAAGAGGCAAATGAGGTTTCTTTTGACTTCTCAGAGGAGGCACTTGCTATCAAAACACGTAAACAGGTGCGTGGTACAAGTGAAACATCTCTCGCTGCTTCTGTGGAAGGTCCTGCACAGAGCCTTATTGTTAATCCTCGCTATGTTTTTGAAGGTGTACAAAATATTAAGGAGGAAGAAGTTTTTATTGGTGTTAATAGTAGTTCTGCGCCAGTTGTTTTCCGCGGTTCAGATACAGAGGGTATTAATGATGCGTTTACGTATGTCGTTATGCCGATTAAGGATAATGGGTAGTTTTTTACTATGAAGCATTTACAGAATTTTTTTCACGATAAAAAAAGTTTATCATCTAGCTCTAATGATGGTGCATTGGATGATAAGACTGTTTTTTATCTTTTTTCACAAATTATAACAGAGGAATATGGTCAACAGGGGCGACACTCTATCGTACCTTCTTTTTATCGTAATAGGATTGTTTTCGTAAAGTTTGCAAAATCTATTTGGGCGCAAGAGGTGTGGCAAAACAGATCTCGTATTATCAATAAGGTTAATGCGCGCGCTGGATCTTCAGTTGTTGTGAATATTAAGTCGCATTAGCTATTACTTCTTGAAAGCTATACGCTACAGGGGAATTTTCGCCTCAGCTGTAGCTTGAGCGGTGTTTCCAAGTTCATCGATTACTTTAACATCTATCTTTAGTGTGGCTCCTTTTTTGTCATTGGGGATTTTATAGATGTACCGATCTCCGTCAAATTTTGCAACTTCAGATCCGTTGATTATATACTGATATTCCTTGATGTCGTATGCTGCTTTATCGTCTACTTTTACCTCAAGTTCATCTTTGGATACCTTGATTTTGAGGGATATTTCTGGTTTCACACTACCGAAATCTCCTGCTTGACATGCCCTCGGTTCTTTTGCAAAGATTACATCATCTTGGTCTTTGTAGTACTCCTTTACGCCTTTTTCCCAATTTTCATAGGAAGGATCTTCTTGTGGATTTTTTGGTGCAACTCCTCTCGGATCATCTTTTTTGACGAAGTGTAGGATATTGTGTAAATCGAAAAATGCGCGTTCTTTTTTACTGCCATTTGGACAATACTTATTCTCCTTGCAGTATACTTCGTCTTTTTTTGAAATTTCACATACGTCAATTTTTTCGATTTCGGGAATATTTCCATCAAGTATGTCTTTTCCTGTCCGTACCTCTTTTTTGTTGTACTGCGCAAAACTGTCGGTACCTTTTTCTGGGTAGGCTTCGAGAAGAAATGCTCGGAAGATCGGTGCTGCAACATTTGCGCCAACTCCCTTATTGTTCATGGATGAATTGTCATTGTTCCCTGACCACACACCTATCGCAACTTCAGGTGTGTAGCCCATTGTCCATGCATCGCGATTTTCATTTGTGGTACCTGTTTTTGCTGCAACAGGTCGATCGTCGAATCGTAGTGGATTATTTTCACCAAAGGCTGGTATGCGATATTCATTTGTTGAGAGAATGTGACTTAAGAGGTCAACGTATTCTTTTTTGACGATTCGTTCTGGTTTGTTTTTTGTGTATTTTTCCAGTAATTCACCATTTCTGTCTTTTACTTCCAAAATTGCCACTTTTTCATGCTTTTCACCACCATTTGCTAAAACGGAAAATGCAGCTGTATGGTCGAGAAGTGTTACTTCACCCCCACCAAGAACAAGTGAAAGACCATACCTTTTAGGATTTGTAAGTGTGGAAATGCCTAGATTTTTAGTGAATGTGAGTACGTCATTTAGTCCAACAAGGTACAGTGCTTTTACGGCTGGTATATTAAGAGACATCGCTAAAGCTTCTTTTGCTTTCACAGGTCCATTAAATTTTCCATCGTAGTTTTGTGGTTCGTAATCGTCAGCTCTGTCAACTGGAAAGGCTGTTTCTACGTCATAGTAGATTGTTTCTGGGGTGTAGCCTTCACGAAAGCTTTGTAAGTATACATAGGGCTTAAATGATGACCCTGGCTGTCTTTTGCTCAGTGCAACATTTACTTGACCATCGATCTCTTCGTCGAAGTAATCTCGGGATCCAACCATGGTTAGAATTTCACCACTACTTGGATTAATTGCTACAAGACTAGCGTTTTCTGCGTTGTATTTTTCCTTGTTTTCAAGTGCTTTTTCTTTTGTGATTCTTTGTGCTATTTCTTGTTTTTCCCAATCGAGCGTTGTGATGACAGTGAGACCGTTTTTTTCGAGGTAATCTGCGCCGTATTTTTCTTCAAGATAATCACGCACATAAAAAACAAAATGTGGTGCATTAATTGCTTCACGGTTTTTTGCAATTTTTGCTAGGACGTCGATTTTTTTATATTCTTCTCCTTGGTTTTGAGTGATAAAGCCAAGATTAACCATTTCATCGATTGCACGCTCTTGCCGTCCTTTGAGAAGTTCCTGATTTAAACCATAAGGTGAGTAGCGTGATGGCGCTTGGGGTAGTGCTGCAAGTATTGCTGCTTCATCATAACTGAGGTCGCGTGCGTTTTTGTCAAAAAATGTATTTGCAGCAGCTTCTATGCCGTAGGCGTTTGAGCCGTATGGTATTTCGTTTAGATAAAGCTCAAGGATTTCTTCTTTTGTGGAGGTGAACTCTAGTTCTACAGCGAGGATTGCTTCTTTTATTTTTCGCGCGATGGATCGCTCAGATGTAAGAATGGAGTTTTTTATGAGTTGCTGTGTGATTGTGGATCCTCCAGAAGGTGTGCCAAAGCCAAAAACTTGTGAGGCTACTGCACGCATGATGGCTTTAAATCGAATGCCATGGTGATTATAGAAATCATGGTCTTCCAAGGCAATTGTTGCATGTTTGATCGTAATGGGAATCTGACTTCCCGGGATGATTGTGCGTTTTTCTTCACCATGGATGTCATAGAGTAGTATTTTTCCTGAGCGATCGTAGATCTTCGTGCTTTCCGCTACGAATCGTGAATTTACCTTTCCAACCTCAGGGAGATCTTTAGAAAAATAGATAAAAACACCTATGAGGGTTATGAGGCCAATAATAGCAAAAATGCTGAACCATTTTAATGTGCGAAAAAACCACCATTTCCATGTTTTTCGCTTTCTTCTGCTTTTTTTCCTTTTTTTGAAACGAGATATTTTTTGCATAAAGCATTGAAATGGTGATTGCTGTTTCTGTTGTGTGTGGTCAATTTCTAAGAAGCTCCCTGTGCCTCGTATGGGTTGTTTGTGTACATCTGCATTGAGTGTTTCGTACTGTATGGGATATTTTCCACTTCCTTTTTTTGGGATATTTTTTTTGATTTTTGTGAGTATTTTGCGTATTTTTTTTCCGATGCGTGCAAAAAAAGCCTCTATAGGATGTTTTGGGGGTTGTGGTCTGAATTTTTTTTG
>CALIRC010000067.1 GCA_938044295.1 Minisyncoccota bacterium | reverse complement strand
CTGCCACAGCTACTTATGGGTCTAGACACACTGCGCATCTGTGGCAGATGTCTCGCTCACGAGAGAGCACACTTAATGTAGGCTGGTTATTTGGAGATGTTATAAGAGGCTGTGTTATCTTATAGTGAAACTGTGATTGCTAGTTATGTGTTTTTTGTTACAATACCAACATGATTAAAAGACTTAAATCAGCTAAAATCTTGGTGCCACTACTATGCATCGTTTTTGTTGCGAGTTTTTTACGTCTTTTTATGCTGGGGAATAATTCATTTGTTGCAGATGAATTCCTCGATATCAATGCAACTTATGGACATAATCAAACAGGTGTATGGCAGGCGTGGGATTTTAATAAAGATGCAGTAAGTACGCGCATCAATCCTTTGAGTGATGCTCGTGCGTGGCTCTATCGTATTCAAGTTTCTGGACTTTTTGATATTTCCTTTTTTCCACCAGAAGAATGGTCTGCCCGTTTGGTGAGCGTGCTGTGGGGCATACTTACAACGGTTATTATCTTTGGAGTGACTTATGCGTGGACGAGAAATCCGTGGATTGCGCTGATTGCTTCTTTTTTGTGGGCGGTGAGTGTTCCGGCGATTGAGATGAATCGTAAGCTGCGTATGTACAGTATGTTTGCGCCTGTTTTTTTGCTTTTTTCATGGACGCTTTTTCAATTTATTGAGTCTGCAAAACAAAAGACTCGTGGGGTTTTTGAGTCTTTGTTTGCTCTGAATTACTATTATCTTTTACCGGTGCTTGCACTTGGTTATCTTTCTTTTCATCTGCATCCACTTACAGCTAATATCGTTTTTGTGCTTTTTGTGTACTTTTTTGCACTTTCAGCACGTAAGATGTGGCCACTAGAGGCATTTAGCCGTTATGGTATTTACGCAACACTTCTTTTGCTTTTTTGTGGTGCTGTTTATGCTAGTGTACCGTCTGTGCAAGAGAATTTTAGTTCGTTATTGACAATTACGACCCATATAAGTTATTTAGGGCATATTACAGAGTCTTTTTGGCATCCACTTATCGGTATTTTACTTATTGCTTTTGGTATTTCATACGCATTTTTGCGCGGCAAGGATCGCAAAGGGGAAAAATGGATTGCTATTCATTTTGTAGTTATTCTTCTCATGGCAATGTTTTTTTGGAATCGTAATGTCGGTGCACAGTATATTTTCTTTATACAGCCATTTGCGATGATTCTCGCTGCAATGGGAGCGTATGATTTTTGGATGTTTGTGCGACCACAAAAAGTTACCCGACAGTTTCTCATGCTTTGCCTTTCACTTTTCGTTTTACTTGTGCCACATTATGGGTATTTTCTACAAGAAAATACAACATATAATATTACTTCCAGTGGTGAGACGCCACATTACCGAAAAATTTTTGACTATGTAGGTGAAAAAAAGCGTTTAGATGATGTTCTGGTGACACGAAATTTTCGGAACTACTATTATGCTGGACATGATTTTCAGGTGTATGATTTTGGTTCGGAGCGATCAGCAGATGTATTAGCTGCGGAAGGGAAGGTGCCAAAAATTACCTATGAGATTTTGGAGAATATTTATACTTCTCATCCACACGGTTGGTTTGTCTATGCGGACAATGACGAGAAGTTTATCTCAAAAGAAGCGCAACAATTCGCACGTGAGAATTTTATAAAAGTCCGAGATTCATCACTCGTTCGTGGAAAGATCTTTGTGTACTATTGGGGTGAGCTACCTGAAAAAGATATTGCAGATCAGGCATTGTAATAATACTGTCTTATATAGGACTTACGCACTTGGTGTACTTTGTCGTTAAAATCTCCGTTTTTCATTCACTATAAGTAGACTATAGCTCGTGAAAAGACTCGATTTTGCCTAAAATTACACTCAAGTGCGTAAGTCCTATTATAATTACCTGTTTGAGTAGATATAACAATTTTTAGATATGTGATGTGTCATGATTACTTTGATTGAGACGCTACTCTTTGCCTTGATTTTTTGTTGATTCTTTCTAGATTGTTCTTATGCTTTCATTTTTAAGAAATCATTGGGTTGTTGTTTTAATCCTGATTTTGGGAGTTTTTTTACGAACCTATGCCTATAGTGATTTCATGCACTTTGAGTTGGATCAGGCGCGTGACGCTTTTGTCTCGTATGACGCGCTCTCTGGAGCGCAGTGGCCGCAGAAAGGGCCAATGGCACGTGGAAGCGATTTATTTTTAGGGCCTGCATTTTATTACTTTCAGATTATTTCTGGTTTTGTTTTCCATGTTCTTTTTGGGGTGACGCTTATTGAGGCGATTGCTATTCCCGATCTTTTTTTTGGTGTAGGTAGTTTGTTGCTTGTGTATATTTTTACGCGGCGGTTTTTTGCGAAAGATGTGGCAGTTGCTTTGCTACTGCTTTGTGTAACGTCTCTGTATTTAATCACTTATGATCGCTTTGCGTGGAATCCTAATAGTATGGTTTTCTGGTCACTGTTGTTTTTTGTCTCATTTGTTCGTATGTTTTCGTCTGATGCGCCCTATCGCTACCTTGCAAGCGGTTTAGCTGCCTTTTCACTTGGCATCCTTGTGCAATTGCACTTTATCGCTTTTGTTGTTTTACCAATTGTTGTTTTACCAGTCAGTATTTTGTATCGACAAGCTCTGACAAAGCGTATTATCATTACTTTTTGTGGTGTGCTTTTTGTTGTTTTATTGCCGCTGTTGACTTATGAATTACGTACTGGAGGTGAAACAGTAAGGGCTTTTTTTCATACGGTTGAGCAAAAGCAAACAAAAAGTCATCATACTATTGTAGAGCGAGTTTTTCGATCGGTTCAAGAGACGAGTACGTATTTTACGGCGACAGTATTCTCAGATCCGCGTGGTCGGGCACTTGTTAAATCACGATTTGATGCACCTGAGCGAATTCTTTGTAATGCATTTTGTAAAAAATTTATTATCTATCTTGTTTTGAGTCTTTTTTTCCTTTGTGTATCACTTTCTCTCTTTTTTCGTCAAAGGATTTTTTTAGGTAATGTACTTTGGACTGTGAGTTTTTTGTGGTTTTTTGGCAGCTTTCTTTTTGTGACAATTCTTGCATACCAGATTTCACCACGTTTCTATCTCTTTTTCTTTCCTGTTTTCTTACTCCTATGGGCTATTCTTTTGCAGTTTCTCTGTACTTTTTTTCAGCGGATTTTACCTTACGCTCTGGCGCGCGCGGCTTTTTGGATAGCGGTTTTCTTATTTGTATTTTTAAATCTTTTTTTTGTATGTCGTGATTTTCAGATTGCAGCATCTTCTCAACGACACGTAATAGATGTGCCGCGAGATGCGCATCTTGGTCGTAGTGATCGTGTGACTCTTGGTGCATTGCGCACTGTAGCACATAAGATCTCTTTGGATAGTGATCACGATTCTCTGTATCGTATCGTTGGTGATAATCGGTATGCGCGAGCACTTTACTATATTTTACATGTTGAATATGATGATAAACGTGTTGAATGCTATAGTAAGCGGGGTGGTTTTGATGCGTCCTTTTATGCTGCAGAAAACTTATGGGTTCTTGTGCGCTCACGCTCACGATCTCATATTCCTGAAGCATTGAAGGATTCACATGATATTGTAGATTCTTTTTCCGTTGGTACGCTTATGGCATATAAGTTAGATGTGAAAGACTCCTCACAGATAGAGGGATCTCACGATGTTCCAAAAGGGTGCTTTCGTCGCTGAGAAAGTCCTATATAATAGAGAGAGATTGAGCTGCTCGTTTAGACTAGGTTAGAAACCTGTAGATGTTAATATTGTTTTACGTATGGATTTTTTCGAGAACAAAAAATATCTTTTTATACTCCTAATTATTATGTTGATTGGAGGTTTTTTTCGTTTTGCATACTATGAGCAATGGATGCATTACCAATTGGATCAGGCACGTGATTATAAGGTGATCGCCGCTGCGCTAGAGAAAGGTCCGGGTGAACTTCCACTACAGGGACCAAAAGCAGCTGGTAATGTGCATATCGATTCTGATGGTGATGGTGTGGCAGAAGATAAAACTACACTTCGCCTTGGTCCTCTTTATTACTATCTTTCTTATCTCAGTGCGCTTGTTTTTGGGAATTCACCACCTGGAAGTACGATGTTTATTCTTATATTCTCTCTTTTTACGATTCCTCTTTTTTTCTTTTTCGTGCGCGAGTTTTTTCGCGAGAATATCGCTCTTGCGTTAAGTGTCCTTGTGAGTGTTTCACTTTTTTTTGTTATTTATAGTCGGTTTGGATGGAATCCAAATCTGATGCCATTTTTTAGCCTGCTGACAGCTTATAGCTTGCTGCAGATGAGCAAGCACACCTCACGTTCTGGGTGGTGGCTTGTTCTTTGTGCGGTGAGTTTTGCATTTTTGAGTCATATGCATTTTCTTGCACTTGTGACATTTGGCGTTACAGCTCTTGGGTATCTACTATGGGTGCGACCTCGTATTGGATGGAAATATTGGTGTGTTGCGGTGAGTGCTTTTGTATTTTTGAATATCCCACTGATTCTCAATGATGTCAAAACGAATGGGGAAAACGCAAAGGCTTTTGTGGCTTCAATCAGAGGGGAGAGTGGCGAAGAAAAAACAACCAGTCGCGTACTCGTAACGCGCAATATACTTGAGCATGCAGAAATGGCGTGGGTTGTACTTACTGGTGATCAGAACATTGCTGTACCAAAAGTAAAAAAAGCTGGACATGTGGTTTGTGAAGAATTGTGTAAAGGAGCGCTTCCTAAATCACTTTTGTCACTTTTGTACATCATGCTTGGTTTTGTGTCATGGTTGTGGCTTCTCAAAAGAACAAAAAATTCTGATGGTAAAAATTTCTTGCGTCTTACAGGTTTGTGGGCTCTTTTTACTTTTGTGATTTACATACCACTGGCGTTTGAACTTGCACCGAGATTTTTCTTGATGCTTGCACCACTTTTTGTAATCTTTTTTGGATTTATTCTCTCGACGGTTCTTTACCGTAAGAATCAAAGGAATATTTTGTTTCTTCGGATTATTTTCTTTATTCTTATTTTTTCAAATACTTTTTTTGTGGGTCAGTATTTTTTGCAGCTAAAAGATGCTGGTAAAAATTCTTCATTTAGATTGCCATATGCGGACCTTATCCTCAAAGAGAAGACTCGTGTTACGCTTGGTCAACTGCAGGATGTTCGTGATCGCATACTGACTGATGTTCGTGCAAATGGTGCTCCAGTGCACATTCATGCACAAGCGGAATATAAACGAGCTATCTGGGAACGTATTGTAGAGCATGACGATTATCCGTTTTATGGCGTGGGAGATCTCCGCAGAGTTTATCCGCAGGGTAACTACTACCTCCTTATTCGTAGTCAATCTGATTTTTCAAATGTTTTTAAAAATTTTGTTGATTTGTATGATGTTGAGCAGACAGAACACTTCGGAACGCTTACCTTGCATACTCTGTCTGTAAAGGACAATTTACCTGAAGGCACCTTAGTTTCAACTGATCCAGTTTTTGAGAAAAGGGAGGATCCCGTTTTTTCTTCGAGTGCGCAACCGCGGTATTTATGGCGACAAATTTTTACTGGTTGTACATATGATTATGCATCTCGAAAATGTCAGTGAGAATGATACTTTTTTATCTCGTGTGATAGAATTTCTTGTATGTAAAAAATAGTGTAAGTAACCCCATTGTTGCTGTTGATAGAGAAAAAATAGTTGCAGTTGCGTATGCGCCATAGATCGGGATGAAAATGAGATTAAGAACAATACTCATCATCAAGCCAATTCCGATGATGCTTGCAGTGATTTTAGTATATCCAGCTCCATTTAAAACAGAAGCAAGTACGTAAAATATGGTTGCAAAAATTGTTGCTCCAAGCATGTAGGGGATAAAGTCACTTGCAGGTGCAAATTCTGTACCGAAAATGACCTTGATAAAGAGATCTCTTAAAAAGTATAGTGTAAGTGCACCGAGAGGTAACACGATGCTTGCGATTATTCCTAGCTTATTTAAAATCGATCTGATTGTTTGGATGTCGCCTTTCTTTGCCATTTCCGACATTGTCGGAAACAGAATCAGTGTTAATGCATAGATTCCATAGAAAGGGAGTAGTATTACTTTTACTGCAGCGTCGTAGAGTCCAGTTATGGTATCGTCACCGAGTGTTGATTTGATAAGGAAAAGGTCTACGCGTATAAAAAACTCGTAGAAAAATAGGTAGAGTATGAATGTGCCGGCATAGGAAGTAATTTTTCTCCATGGATAGGCTTTCACATGACCAAGAGCTGCAATTTTTTTTGTTTGTGGATCGATGAATGTTGAAAGAAATATTGTGATAATAAAGAGAAGAAGTGGTGCTACAATATTTCCTAGTATCGCTCCTTCAAGTGAAAAAAGATATGCAAGGATAATGATACTTAGGATGCGCGTGAGGCCTCTGAGAGACTTTATAATGGCGAGAGCACGAAAAGACTTCAGGCCGTTTAAATACAGTACGTAGAAAGTACTGAGGGAGAAGAACGGTATAATAAGTGCACTTATCCTCAAAAGTGGAGTAAGTGATGGGTCACCTAATACATTTGCAATGAGTGGGCATGCAAGAAAAAATAGTACAGTACACGTGAGTACGAGTGGTATTTGTAGTTTGAGCGTTCCTTTGCGTACGGCTGCTACATGTGCATTGTCTGTAGAGTTTTCACTGATTCGTTTCATCATTGCACTTGGAAGTCCGCGCGCTATGATGATAGTAAACATTGTGACGACACCAATGACTACTGCGTATCGACCTTGACCCGCTGGACCAAGCATTCTCGCTAACCCAAAGGCGATAATGTACGCTGAGAGATTATAAATAACCTCTGCACCTAAAAGTATACAGTAAGAAAAAGATAGTTTTTTAGTAAGTTTTTTTTTCATGAAAGTTTTCGTGAAAGAGCACTTGATATTTAGGTAATTTTTTGATTGGCGTGATTTTATTGTGCGCCAAAGTATGACTTTTTTTCATCTAGTACTTTTACTTTTATTTTCTTATATACTTCAGTGAAAATTTCTTTGTTAATTTCTTTTGGTGTTCTTTTCCCATCAATGAATTTTAGATTCCATTTTTTTGCTTTTTTGTCGAGAATCTCAATTTTATCGTAGATATAGCGTTCGCCCTGCTCAATATGCCTTTCTCTTTGTAATACGGTATCACCATTTACGTGGAGATAAAAAGGGAACTGCGGTCGCTCTACAAGCGTAGCGAGGAAATCTACTCCAAATCCACAGTATTTTTTTTCGCGAGAAAGATATGCAATGTTTATGAGCGTATCGTAAAAATAGCGATCACTGATAATGAATCGGATGTCATTTTTATACATTTTTTTCTTTAGACTTTCGTACCGTAAAAGGTCGATGAGGAGGACTATTTTTCTTGCTTGTATGGAAAGCCAGGAAGATTTTGAGATAGCTTTTTTTTCACCTGGTGTGGTGATTTTATTTTTGCCGCTATTGGCGAGTGAGAACTGTGTGGCGTGAAAGTAGTATGTTTTGTGGCCGTATTCTTTGAGCGCTTCTTGCAACAGCGCAACTTGTGTCGATTTACCACTACCATCTACGCCTGAAATAGTTATAGTGATCAGATTTTGTGATTTTTGTTTCTTTTTTCCTTTGGGCATGGATCAATACATTATGACTGCGACAGGTTCCATTTTTGCGACAACTTTAGCAATGCCATTTTCTTCGACACCCTTCATTACTTCGGAGACATCTTTGTACTGTGATGAGTCTTGTTCGATTGTTTTTGATGATTGCGCATTGTAGAGTTTCACACCCTTTTTTGACATTTTTGCGATGAGTTCCGTGCGGTTTTCTGGCACATCACTTTCGGAAACTTCTCTGCCTTTTCCTGTGCCATGTGGTGCGCTGAAATAGCTTCCTGCGTTGCGGTTGGTACCGACACCGATAAATGCTTCTGTGCTCATGGAAGATGGGATGAATACAGGCTCTCCTGTTTCTTTGTAAATTGGATGATCTACCATCTTGTCGGATCCGTAGGCTCTGGTGACATTACTTCTGTGCACCCAGACATCTTTTCCGAAATGATTTTCTTGGTCGATGGATACATGTGGCAGATCATAGAGAAGGTCCATCTGAATATCTTTATCGAGTGTTTCTCGCGCAACAGTTGCTATGTTGTGCGTGATGACAGCACGGTTTGCGACACCGAAGTTGCTCGCAGCAGCGCGCGCTTGCATGTACATTTGTGTTGCTTCCTCTCCTGTTTCAAAGGTGAAGAGCTCATCACTCTCTAGTTTATTTTTGAGGAAATCACGCACTTTCGACGCAATTTTTTTGTAAGTTTCTTTTCTTCTTGTTGTGAATGTATGATGACCCAGCATTGTCATGAGTGATTGAGAAAGATGTTCTCTTTTTTTTGCTGTGTATGTATACATGGTATATTGTCCGAGAATTCCAGATCCAGTGTGAATCATAAAAAGGTATTGACCAGGTGATAGTCCCATTTTGGTGGCGATGTCTTCATCGACGATGTCACTTACTTTCATGAGATCGAGGAAGTGATTACCTGCGGCGCCAGTTATGCCGAGACGGTACTGTGCAAAATGTAGATAGAGTTTTGGGATGACATCAAAGATCTCTTCTTTTGATAATTCTTTTTTAAAGTAATTACCGCCGCCTTGCGTGTTTTCTCGTTCATTTTTTGTCTGAATATTCAAATGATCGATAATAGCTTTTGTACCACCTCTGCAGATATCCACAACAACATCATAGGGTACTTTTGTGCCCACGTAGGCTTTTGTTGGTACGGCTGGTACGAGCGCTTTAAATAGGGTGTCGATTTGTTCGGGTGTTGTATTTTCTTCTGTTAGATTTGTTTTTACGACACGCATACCACAATTGGGATCACTGTCATTGACTTGGGGTAAAATATGCGAATCGGACACGACGACAGTGCCAGCAGCGTTTTTGCGCCCTGGTTTACTCATGACATCAGGCATGGCTGCTGTAGCATGAAAGAGGGAGGAATGCATTGCAATTTGTTCGATTTGTGCCAATGTGAAATCTGCAGGAAGTAACTTTTCACTCATAAAGAGCTCTGCGGGAACATGCATTTTGTGCGTTTTCAGTCTGTAGTGGTGTTCATGTACTTTTGTGAGATCTTTCTGTGATATTTTCATAAAGTTTTTGGTAGTGAAGTGCGATCTTTGTGATGTCAAAATTCTTGTGGATAAATGTGTATGCGTTTTCTTCTTTCTGATTGTTTCGTGCCGGATTTTGGGCAGCTGTGCAGATCGCCTCCATAAGAGCTTGTGCGCTATTCTTAGGGATTATAACATTGATATCGCTGCTCGAAAACTCCTTAAATACTGGCAGATCAGAAGCTACGACGATTTTTTTGCATGCATAGGGCTCAATCATTGCAAGTGGTACGTCAAATTTACCTTTCATATCTACAACTGGGAAAATGATAAGGTCTGCCATATTGTACAGTGTATTCATATTTCCATGAAATGTGTCAGAAAAAATGATTTTGTCACTGTGACCAGCTTTTTCAATTCTGCTTAGAATTTGATCTTTCTTTAATTGATCTTTCGTGTTTTTAATGCGACAGCCGCAGAGGTATTTGATATGGGCGTTTTGAGGATCTTTCCATACCTCGAGGAATGCTGTGATGATGAGATCAGTTGCGCCAAGGCGTGAAAATTCACCGTTGTACTGCACTATGAAATCACGCTCTTTTAAGTGCCATTTTTTTGAAAGCTGTTCATCTTTTTTTGTTGGATGGAATTTTTTGAGATCAATACCGGGGTAAATGTGGTGCACGTTTTTAAATCCTGCTTTTTGAAGGTTCTTTCTTGCAAACTGTGAGTACGTTACAAGTGTGTCTGCAAAAAATATATTTTTATACGTATGGAGATTTTCTTTTATTCTTCCATGAAGATCTTCCCTTACCGTAGCAATTGTTTGGATAATATGGGGTCTACGTGCTCCAGATCCGCACAGAAATGAGAGTATACGACTATTGAGTTTCGTTGGGGTAAAGATGAGGTGGATAATATCGTATTTTTTTGCATTACATGCGATCCACGCTAATAGGCGTATTTTTTGGTAAAGCGTAAAGTCATTTTCTGATCCAGTATAAATGGATTTTTGTGTGATTGTGGAGCCATTTGCGATCTTCAGATCTTTTATAGTACCATGCGTCAGAATAGTGATGTCAGTATTTTCGATATGCGTCGCTAAGTTAAATGCAAAAACTTTGGATGCCTCATCCCAAGGAAGTTGCAGAGGACGCGTGACAAGGAGTATTTTTTTGGTGGTATTATTGTTGTGTGACATTTCGATTTTAGTACTGGTTAATGCATTACACAAAGAAATTCATTTCGTTTTTTTGTGATCTTATCTGTGCAATGTTTTTTCTTGCGTTCCGAGTTTTATGATGATACGTGAGGATTCTTGATAGGGTACTTTTATAGTTTTTGACGTACCTTTTTCAATGGTGATTTTTTCTTCTACAATTTTTTTTTCGTCATCGAGCACAGTATAGTGAAAGAGAGATTTATGCGCGTAGTTTTCTATTGTGAAATCGTTATTTTTGATCGTAGGGTGGGGATCTACGAAAGAGACTGCCCACCAATTCTTGTTGAAACTGTAGTCACGTTGTTGATCTTCAATCCATGCAAGAAAGAGCATTGTTACTATGATGCTTGCAGTGATTGTAATTACGACTATTTTTTGTGTGAGGTATTTTTCTAGGGTCATAAGATATTCTTTGATATGTTTTTGGTTTCCCTTGTCATTTTTTGGATCATCTTTTTTGTTTTCTCCAGTATCCTGAAATTTCGTTATTTTCGTAGAATTTTGTAAAATTGGTGTTTCTTTCAAATTGTCCAGCATCTTCCTGGGTGTGTACGATAATTGGTCCGATGGCAAGATTGTCGAAACATTCTTGTGAAAGTGGTTTTTCTGGTTCTGAGATCATATGGAGAGTACAGTGTTCACGATTTGGCTTGGATTCATACCGTGCAAAAAAGCCACGTGAAAGTGGATTGGAGTAATCTGCGCCTTTGCCTGGAAAAAAGACTTTCATCCACGTGTCTGCAGTGATATAGTTGTGATCCTTTAATGACCATGTTCCATTTGGTGTATTCCTTCCAAGATAGGTGGCGGCGTGAAATGTTTGTACGGCACTTTCAGTGTTTGGTTGAGCTTTGAGAGCGATATCACTATCTCTGATACCTTCTGAGAAGATAAACAAAAAAAGGCAACTCAACAGTATGGGTGCGAAATTTTGTGGTAATGATTCTCTTTCTTTCTTTAATGCAAACATGAGAAAACCTAAAAAAACACCGCCAGCAAGCGCCAATGGAAAGTCACTGTATGTTGCTATTCTGCTGGAGAGAATGTTTACTTTGAGTAGTTCTGGAGCAGTTGTCATGCAATATAATATTAGCGGCCAAGCGATAATGATGGCAATTGCATACGATGATATGTACTCTTTCCAGATTATTTTTCTTGGTGTGATTCTTGCATACGCCACAAGCAGAAAGAGTCCAGTAGCGCTTATTATACCAAGTAAAAATCTGATTGAACCTTGCATTTCACTGTACTGTGCAAGTGTGAGGCCAGT
>CALIRC010000066.1 GCA_938044295.1 Minisyncoccota bacterium | reverse complement strand
GGCTCTGGAAAAAGTTACAAATGGAAGCTGGAATACTGCTATTGGAACGTATGCTGGTAGGAATATCACAACTGGCCAGCGCAACACAATGATAGGTGCGGAAGCTCTTGAAAACCTGGGAACATGGCATGCAAATAATGTTGCGATCGGTTACAAGGCTGGTGAGACACAGACAGCCGGTAGTTCAAATGTGGTGATCGGTTATGAATCTCAACTAGCTAATACTACAGGATCTAATCAGTTGACAATTGGAAATATTATATATGGTGAGAACATCGATGGTGTAGGCACTACTATATCAAGTGGTAATATCGGTATTGGAGAAAAGAATCCAACTGTGAAGTTGCATGTACATGACTCTAGTGCAAATGTGGATGTCCTGAGAATACAGGATTCAAATGGCTCATGTACAATTAACCCAGGTGGAGGTGCTAGTTGGTCATGTACATCTGATGCACGATTAAAACAGGATATTGTTAATACTTCCAGCGCTCTTGCTTATTTGAATGATTTCCGTGTAAGGGATTATACGTTTATTGTTGGTCAAGAACGTATGACGGGTGTGATCGCTCAAGAAGTTCGTGAGACACATCCTGAGTTGGTTAAGGCAAATGAGGATGGATTGCTCACTGTAAAGGAGCCAAGTTCATGGAGGGTTATTCGTGCAATTCAAGAATTGGCAGAGAAGCTGAGCGTACTTACGCAAAATTATTTTGCACAACAAGAGGAGATCGAAGATTTGCAGGGTGATGTTGAAATGTTGAAGCAGCAGATCAAAACTCTTGAAGCGCAGTAGGAGGTGATATGTGATTTTTATGTTGATTTTGTTGCTACTTACATGGAATTTAATAATATCTGTACTGATCTATCCATCGACGCTTTGAGAAAATATTATGAATAAGTTTGTCAAGATACTATTGATTGCAGGGCAAACGCACTAAACCTCCATCCCCAATATTTTACATAAATAGCCATCATCCCATCCAGCAAGTTTCCTTTTCGATTTGATTCCTACTTTGGTTGTCTTTTCATGCTTCACAAGGTTGAGAGCAATCTTCCTGACAAGAGAAAGGTTTTCTGCAGCGTGCCCTCTGCGCACACGAGAGAGATCTTCTCCGAAGGAAACATCCAGTGACCAGTGAAGAGAGTTTTCAATTTTCCAATGAGCTCGTACATTCCCCAATGATTCCTTCGCATCACTCTCTTTACTTGAAATGAAGTATCGTGTTGCTTGGGTCTTTCTCTCTCCAATGATGCGTGTGTCTGTGACTTTCACAATGGATGTAAGTCCATGCCATCTTTCTTCGTCTCTCACGTTTGTAAGGTTGTCTGTAGCCCAACACTCCCTGATCTCTTCCCGTCCATGTCCAGACTCTGTCATTTTGTGATAGTCGTGGTCTTTTTCTTTTTCAAATGTATGGGTAATGTCTTCTAAGAGTCTTTTCTGATTTTTCTTCACAGCTAAGACGTAATCAGCTTCTTTGTCAGTAATGATGCGGGTTGTTGAGCATTGTGTACCCAAGGCGTCCATTGTAATGGTTGTTCCTTTGAGGAAGAGTTGATCAAGTAATACAGGAATCATCGTAATCTCATTTGTTTTACCGTCGACTTTTACTTGTCCTATGGTGAGTCCACTTTCTGTGGCGTATGCGTTTAAAATGTGAAGAGCCTTCTTTCCTTTACTTCTTGCACCACAGACCGTCTTTCCGTCGAGGGCAATGATACCTTTTGTGTCCCCGCCAATTTCAACTACCCAACTCACAAAACACTCATGAAAAGCTAATGGATCGAGGATGGAAAAGACACGAGCGAATGTGTCATGTGAGGGGATGCCATTTTCGAGGGTAAGATAGTTTTTGAGAAACTCTTCTTTTTGGTTACCAAAGAGTTCAATTTCATCCCATGTCTCTGCGCCACAGATTACTCCGAGAATTGTGATGATTATGATATCTAAAAGTTCATGTCTCTTTCCGTGGTGATTGAATCTTCTGGGGTCAGGTATGATGCTGAAATGGGCTATGAGAGGTGAATTCATATCTTTTTGTTTTTTCTTACCTCTCAATTGTAGCCTAAATCATGATAATCCCTTGGTTGAGGGATTGTTTAGTGCGTTTGCCCTGCTATTGATTGTTATTCTCATTTTTTTTGTGTTGTGTTTTTTGTGGCTGTTTCTGGGGAGACCTGAGAGTTGGGGTCAAGCTAATCAGGATGTTAACAGTGTCAGTGTAAGTAATTTTTCGCAAAAGCAAAATGGTTTGACGCAAGAGTCTTATGTATCCATTGACCAAGCTTCGACGCGAATCAAAGACGTTTATAAGAATGATCCTGAATTTCAGGAGTGTGCAACTGAAGTGGTTCAAAATTGTTTGACACAGTCAATAGGAAAAAAGATTAAGGAAACTGGTGATTTGTCTTTTTGTAGTGATTTTTTGACAGAGGCAGCTCGAGAAAGTTGTACAGTTACTCAAAGTTATGCGATGGCGCGTGCTGAGAAAGATACTAGATATTGTGATCCACTTCCGGAAAATCAAAAGAGGAATTGTTTGCAAGAAGTGGTCACTATCACTGCTATAGATTCAGGTGATTTGCGTAGGTGTGATGACCTTGATGAATGCGCGCAGTTAGAGTGTGTGGGTCGTGCAGCTGAGAGAATTACTTACAACACACTTGATGTGAAGTGGTGTGATAATCTTGAGGAATCGAATCGTGATTTTTGTATTAGTGGTGTGCAGAATAGACAAAATGATCGTCGATTGGAGGAATAGTTTGGCAGGTAGTAAGTGGGATAAATATTGTACAGAGTCATATTGAAAGAGACTTTTTAGAATAGTTGTTGTGTGGTAAAATGCTTGTAGTAGAAGGTGGCATTATTTTTTATTCGTTGATCGTGTAGATTTATGAAATTTTTTAATTGCAGTATTGTGAAGCGACGATTTATGATGCCGCATGCTCTTTTTTTACAATTTCTCTTGGTTGGTTTTTTTTATACAAATAGTGTATATGCTGATGACGTTTTTCGTTTTTGGTCTGGAGAATTTGAAAGTCATTTTTATACAGCTTCTGTCGAAGAGCGAAACTTTCTAATTGCAAACGATCCAAACTGGACATATGAGGGTGTAGCATATCAAGCATCGGCTGTGCCAGGGGACGGTATGGGTCCGGTATACCGTTTTTGGAGTGAAAATTATTTTTCACACTTTTATACTGCGAGCACTTCGGAGCGCAATCATATTATTGCAAACGATCCAAACTGGACCTATGAAGGTGTAGGATATTATGTGCAAGAATCAGGTGAGACACCAGTTTATCGTTTTTATTCAGCTACTTTTGATGGACATTTTTATACTACTTCAGAGGCTGAGAAAGATCATCTGATCGCAAATGATCCAAACTGGGCATATGAAGGTATTGTTTTTTATGGTGATGGAGATGGTAGTACACTAGTAGGATCTGAGTATTGTGGTAGCGATCATTCTCAAGAACTTTCAGCACCACCTGTAAATCCTCTTTGCGTTGGTGGTATGGTGGCGTCTGATCATAC
>CALIRC010000065.1 GCA_938044295.1 Minisyncoccota bacterium | reverse complement strand
TGAAAAACCCACAACTTCAAAACAATACTTGATCCAAAGATAAAATCATGTATACTACAGACATATACCGATGACGTACTAACACTACTGAGGTAGAGGAAGAAAAGCAAGTCTCAGGTCGCAGATTGCCAAGTAGAACCTCATCAATGAAGCAAAAAGTAGGGTGGCACCACGACGACCCATCGTCCCTGCATGAAAAATGGACATAACGCATGTTGCAAGCATTTTTCACGCAGGGATTTTCTCTTTGAGGAAGTCCTATCTTTATAAAATTAAGTAAAAGACTATGGTTGAGTATCGGACACATACATGCGGCGCACTAACGAAAGAGGACATTGGAAAAGACATCACACTCAGTGGATGGGTACACTCACGTCGTGACCACGGTGGCATCATCTTTATCGATCTAAGGGATCGATACGGCATTACACAGATCACAATTGATCCTACGCAAAAGGGAAGTTTAGAGGAACATGCAGAGCAATTGAGAAACGAATGGGTAATAAGAGTTTCTGGAAAAGTGATCAGTCGACCAGATGAAATGATCAACAAAAAAATACCCACAGGAGAGGTTGAGATCGAAGTCAAAGAGTTGGAAATTCTCAACAAATCAGCAGTAACACCATTCTCACTAAATGACGAAAAGAGTGAAGAAGCAGGAGAGAGTATTCGCTTGAAATACCGCTATCTTGATTTACGACGAAAAAAAATTCAGAATCTCCTCATAGAAAAAGCACGTTTTATCGAAATGATACGAAACTATTTTAAAAAAGAAGGATTCATCGAGGTGCAAACACCAATTCTGACAGCGTCATCGCCAGAAGGAGCAAGAGACTGGCTCGTGCCATCACGTCTCTATCCGGGAGAATTTTATGCACTCCCACAAGCACCACAGCAGTTCAAGCAGTTGCTTATGGTAGGAGGATTTGATAAATACTTCCAGATTGCGCCATGCTTTCGTGACGAAGACCCGCGCAAGGATCGGCATTTTGGTGAGTTTTATCAGCTCGACATGGAAATGAGTTTTGTACATCAGCAGGATGTCTTTGAGATTATGGAGCCTATCATGCGGCAACTCACACAGGAGTTCTCTCAAAAGAAAATGGATAATGAGTCTTTCGTGCAAATCCCATGGAAAGAAGCGATGACGACATATGGCAGTGACAAACCTGACTTGCGGTTTGATATGAAAATAAAAGATGTGAGAAAATGTATAGAATCATCAGACTGTGAATTTGGAGTCTTTCGTGGGGCACTACAAGATGGCGGCGTCGTACATGCAATGTCAGTAAAAAACGGTGGTACACAGTTTAGTCGTAGCGATATAGATGGACTGACAGAAATTGCCAAGAGTAAGGGTGCAAAAGGCCTTGCATATATCATCATAAAAGAAGATGGCGAATTGCAATCACCGATAGTGAAATTTTTAGGTGGATGCACACAAACAATCATCGACTGCGTAGGAGCAAAGCCTGGCGATATCGTGTTTTTTGGTGCAGACAAATGGAGAGTGGTCTGTGATGCACTGGGAGCAGTACGAAGTGCTTGTGGAGAAAAGCTTGGACTCAAAGATCCTACTCTAGCGAAGTGGGCATGGATCGTAGACTTTCCGATGTACGACTACAGTGAAATAGAAGAGGGAAAAATTGACTTCTCACATAATCCTTTCACCATGCCACAAGGTGGCTTGGAAGCACTGAAAAATAAAGATCCACTCGAAATCCTTGGACAGCAGTACGATCTCATATTAAATGGACTAGAAATTTCCAGCGGTGCAATCCGCAACCATCGTCCTGATATCATGTACAAAGCTTTTGAGATCGCTGGATATAGCAAGAAAGATGTTGATGAAAAATTCGGACATATGATAGAAGCGTTTAGTTATGGTGCGCCACCACACGGAGGTAACGCACCAGGAATCGATAGGCTTTTTATGGAGCTCAACGATTGTGATAGTATCCGCGATATCTATGCCTTTCCAAAAGACGGACAAGGACGCGATGCCATGATGAGTGCGCCAAGCAATATCAACCTCGATCAGTTGCAAGAACTACATCTAAAGATCGTGAAAGACTAAATATCTAGAACATTTCCATTCTCCATCGTCACTCCAGTGTAAGATCAATACGCTGAGGCGTAGTTTACTGGAGATCCGATCATAGAACGAAATATGAAATACGTGATACTAAAATTGATTCGTCTCTATCAAAAAACCCTTTCGCTTGATCATGGGCTGCTTTCATACATCTACAGCGAAAGGTTATGTCGGTACGAACCAACATGTTCGCACTATACCTACACAGCAATCGAACGATTTGGTCTCATAAAAGGAACCTTACTTGGCTCAAAGAGAGTGCTCTCATGTCACCCTTGGAAAAAAGGAGGGTTTGACCCTGTACCTAAAAAGCATGAAATGAAAATCCAGTAAACACTGTGTATAATTTTCATAGAGAAAATCAATTTTTTGTGGTATAGTAATAACATATGAAATCAGTCTTGGTCTTTGTTGTGGGAGTACTTTCTTTTCTCTACTTAATTTACCCGAGTTTAGGTATTTTTGAGCTTATTCCTGATCCAATTCCATTTGTGGGAAATGTGGATGAGGCGACAGCGACAGCTATACTCATTAGTGCGCTTGCGTACTTTGGAATCGATATTGGCGGATTCTTTGGCAAGAAAAAAAGTACGAGTTCTCACGTTGATTAATCACTAACAGCTTCTATGGAAGACAAAAAAATAAAAAAAAATCTTCGTCTCTTTGGAAAAAAGAAAGGAGACAGTCTCCGCCCAGATGCGGGAGAAAAAAATGAAAAAGGCAAAAGGATGGTAGAGAAGGAACGAAAGAGAGAAGAAAAAAGAGCTGAAGTTACTAAAAAAGAGAAAAAAATTGTCACCGAAAAGCCGAGAGAAAAAAAGATCGCTACAACAAAAGAAAGCTCTCTCAAACAAACACAGGAGAAAAAAAGTTTCAGTAAAGAACATCATGCAAAAGATCCTTCTGGAAAAAAACCACTTTATACCATAGAGGAAAAACCACTAAAAAATAATACTGTAGCGCAAAAAGCAGTAGTAGCACCTCCCAAAAATAGTGCGATGGCGCACATCGTCACAGCAATTGTGATCGCAATTTTACTGATCTCTCTTGCACTTCTGTGGCCATATCTCCCATTTAATAAAGAAAAAATCGTAGAATCAAGTGAGCCAAAAGAAGTGATTGGAACGACTCTAGATAGTATCATAAGAGATAGTGATGAAAATGAAGCTCCATCTGTCGACGAAAATGGATTTGTTGTAATTGATAAAGATGAGATTCCAAATGACAATCCAAAAGATCAGATCGCACTCGAACCAACAACAGAAAAAACTGAGGTTGAGGCTGAGATAGAAATACCAGAGATACCGCCAGTTGTGCCAGATCCGGCGCCACAGCCAGTACCACAACCTGATCCGGCGCCACAGCCAGTACCACAACCAACACCAAAAAAGACAGTCGGAGAATGGGGACTGCTCTACATGAACACAGAAGAATTTGAATTAGACGATGAAGATAGTGAGGTAACAGAAATCACGCTAAAGGACGTTTGCAAAAGTATTTACAAGCAAGATTCAAATGCAGTATCATACTGTCGCGAATCATCAAAGCTGAAAAAATCTACAGCAAAAAGTCTAGGGAAAGATAAATGTGATGGTGGCGGAAGTTGTACAGTAGGTAAGACATGTCTCATATGGAATTCAAAAGATGAAGACGGCGACCTCAAAACGTATACCGCAATGTATCTCTGTGAATAAAAAAATGAAAGGAAATATTGACTCAAATTTTGCAATTTCAATCTTAGCACTTGTAGCAGCATGCATCGGCTTTGCAATATATTTTAATGTCAATAGTATTTCTAGTGGAGTGAATAATGGTGAAGTGATCATGCCTCTGAAAAAAACAGATAAGACAGTAAGCACAATTACAGTAGCTAAGGAATTACTCCCAACAGACTCCTTAGGAGCACCAGTAAAAAAAGTATCAGGACAAGTAATCGCCATAGGCGGGTGCTCGCCATGCAACTATGAAGATGGAGTAGTTTGTTCAGTATGTGCTCAAGTACCAGTTCAAATCCTTGACGCAGTATCAGGTGAAACAATAGAAGTGTATATAGACAGAACA
>CALIRC010000064.1 GCA_938044295.1 Minisyncoccota bacterium | reverse complement strand
AGTAAAGGAGGTCTTCCTCCTTTAGGGTATGTTTTTGATGGTAGGTGACTATCTACCCAGAAGTAGACATCTGCGATATGATTGGGATGTAAAGGGAGCATATTTTTTGTTTTAGTTTTAAGTTACTTAAACAATATATGCTCTTTTTCGTTTTGTTAAGGGGTGTTTGGGGTTTTTCTATTGGCGGTTTTCCTGTTTGTTTACACACATCTATTCTTTTTTCGATATATATTTAGAACTTTCGTTCAGTCTGTAAAATACCCCGCAGAAGTGGAGAAAGTCTACATTAATTCTTTGTTCATTAGTGCGTTGTCAATAGGTGTGTTAGATCGATTTGGACTTGTCTGCTATATGCAATGCATGCGTAAAAAAAGAAAAACAGATTCTGAGAATCTGTTTTTACTTTTGTGTAGGTTGACTTGACTTTACTGACCGTCTACCTTGTTTGCTACACCATCAATAGCATCTCCTGCGAGATCTTTTGCTTTGTCTACTACGCTTCCAGCCATGTCACCCGTTGCGCCAACTGCATCAGCTGCACCATCAATAGCATCTCCTGCGAGATCTTTTGCGGTGTCGACAACAGATCCTGCTGCATTTCCTACAGCTCCTGCTGCATCGCCAGCCATGTCTACTGCACCACCTGCAACATCGCCTGCTGCATTTCCTACAGCTCCTGCTGCGTCTACTGCCCCTGATGCTGCATCACTGGCTACATCTTTTGCCTTGTCGGCAATATCTCCGAGGATTCCCATATTGTTTTTTTAATAAGTTACACTACTACAATAGCACAAATTGGTGAAAATGGATAGAAATTTATTTTTTGATTTTTATTTCTTTTTTACCCAAGAAGATAGCCTACAAAAAAGGCAACGCTACCAGCGAGGATGCCGAGTGATACGATTTCTGCTATAGAGCGTAGCAGTGGCTCTTTTGTTATTTTTGCGCGAAGAATTCCCAAAAGAAATAGTGCAGCTATGGCACATGATGCTGAAAGTAAAAATGTTTTTGTTGGCTCTAATCCTGTGAAATATGGAACTAGTGGGACAAATCCAAAAATTATAAATGAGAGAAATGTTGCAATTGCATTTTTTACTGGGGATTCTTCTGGTGGTTGCATTTCTAATTCGTATCGCATCATAAAATTTGCCCAATAGACTGGGTTGGTTTTATAAATGTTGACAAGTTCTTCTGCCTGTTTCTCTGAGAATCCTTGTTCGTTAAGAATCATTTTTGATTCTGCGATCTCCATTTCTTGATTCTCATCTATTTCGCGTAATTCTTTTTCATACTCTTTTTCATAAAACTTTTTTTCCGACCGTGCTGAAAGAAACTCACCGATTCCCATTGAAAAGCCGTCAGCTAAAAGGTTTGCTAGTCCAAAAATGAGAACAGCAATAATTGGTATTGTTACGTTTCCTTCATCTAGAGATGCTACACCTGTAAATCCTGCGACAACGGCAAAAGTTGTTATAATTCCATCAATGCCTCCGTAGACAACCTCTTTTATGTGTGTGGAGATTGTTGATTGACCGTGTTCTTGTGCGAGATGTTCATCAAGATCTTTTTGTGAATATGTTGTGCTCATAAGTATATTATACGCTACGTCCGTGCTTTTTTCTAGTATCATGCTTTACAGTCTTTTCTTGGAATACTTTACACTTCTTTAGAATAGGAATCCTGTTGCTATACCTGTAAAAACGATCAATCCTATTGGCACTATACTTTTTTTGAAGAAGGTTTTGTCTCCGAAAATATAAATATAAAGTAGTTTAATAGCAGTATTTACCACTGTAGCAAGTGCAATTACTTGTGTGACGATACGAGTGGTGAGACTGCCATCATTAAATGCCAAAAGTGAAGAAAATACCACGGCATCCACGTCTGCAAAAGATGCTATAAATGTGCTAATAAATACACCAGTTTCACCAAAAAATTCATTGCCTATGTGTATTGCAAAAAGTACTATGATGAAAAAGGCAGCAAATGTTAATGCTGGTATAATTTCAAAAGGGCTCTGTACATTCGGGTTAAATTCTTTTTCTTCGCTTTGAGACCCTCTCGCCCTTAAAAAATACATGACTGCAAATATTGCTGCAGTAATAAGCATTACGACTGATGGCATTAGAAAAACTGTTTGTTCCCCACGAGAAAGAACGATGATTTCAATAATGACACGTAATTGCATGACAGCGATCGAAATTAAAACTCCAGCTAAAAGTAGCGATACATCTGTCCTTGATTGTTTTGAGCGTCTTGCAATGGCAGTTGTTGTTGCTGTGCTCGAAGCAAGTGCACCAAAAAATGAAATAAAGAGCATTGATTTTCTTTCGCCAAGGTATTTGGTAAAAAAGTATCCGACAAAACCTATTGTAGAGAGAAAAATGACCAGCATCCAGATATCAAAAGGGACGATAATACCAAACGGATCAATTGGTTCTTTTGGGAGTAGCGGAAGGATTATTGCGGAAATAACGAGTAGTCGTAAGGTTCCTGTCCATTCTTTGAGGGAAAAATGATGCGCAAAGGAATGAATGTGTGATTTATAGGCACTCGAGACACCCAATAGGATTGCTAAAAGTATTGCGACGGTGATTTGTTCTTGACCAATCAGAACTCCGATGAGAAACATGAGTAGCCCAGATACTTCTGCAGTGATGCCATAGCGTTTTAGTTGCCATACGCCATTAATGTATGTTGCAAGCATGAAAATAAAAATACTTGCAAAAACAATAGCAAAAATACCTACTATGTTATCAAGAAATGTCGTTACCACACCTAAGATTATTAGTAATGATGTTGTGCGAATGCCCATTACGTCATTTGTGGTCTTACTTTTCTCATCTTGTTTTTCCCTTCTAAGACCTACAAAAACACCAAGTGCAAGTGCTAGGAGTACTTGATAGAGTTTATTGGTTGGATCAAAAATGATTCCAATGAAATGATCCATAGATGGATTTTTTCACTAGTTACAGCTTGCTTTTAGATTTGCGTTTTCCTTTCCACCAAGATGGATAGGTGCCGCGTTTGAGTGTTGTATTATCGTAGAGTATAAGTGCGATAAGGAAAAATGGGAGAAAACGTATAATACACAAAATTATACTACTTGTTCTTGTAACAATTAAAATCCAAATGATTATTAGGGGTATGAAGATCATACACGTAACTGTCCATCCTTGCCATGATACTGGGTAGTACGCAGCCCAATGCTTCCAGAATTGCTTTGGCTTAAACCATGGCTCTGGACCTGAAAAATCTAGTAATGGTTTTGGACCCTCGTATTTTTTTGCTTGCTTAACCATGAAAATGTCGAATGAATTACTTTTTTTATTCCTTTTTTCCTAAATAATATGATAGTGTGTGAATCCAGTCAGGATCTTTTCTCCCATTTGCAGCATCATTTCTTTTTTGGGAGAGAAGCCATTCTAGGTAGCCAGGATCAGATTGAGTAACTTGCGCGATTTCCTGTCCTTTGTATTTACCAAATAAAAATTTTTTATAGAGCATTGGTTCGCGTGTAATGCGTAACATTTCTGTAATTGTATCATCTGGGAATCGTTTGTCATTTTCCATAAGCGAAGCTAAATGATAGAAAA
>CALIRC010000063.1 GCA_938044295.1 Minisyncoccota bacterium | reverse complement strand
GCCTCGATTTTGCCTAAAATCATACTCGTGTACGTAAGTCCTCTTTTAGTCGATACTTTTTATGATCAGTTTTGTCAGTTTTTCTCTCCCTGTGTTGCAGTCAGTGTCTTTAAAGGTTGTTTCATAGAGACCTGATTCTTCGCGTGGTCCAAAGACTTCTTCGGGTAGGTCCCCATGCCGACTTGCATCGATCAGTGCATAACATCTTTGATCTTCTTCACCTTCAAAGATTATGATGAAAAATTTTGCTGTAGTATGGTTTTTTTTGATTTTATCGATGATTTGTGGTAGAAAATGCTCATTTGTCTCTGTTTCATCGAAATCGGACTGACTGATGCACGTGGATACGATACGCCCACCTTCCTCTACTTCCAATTTGCTTAGTGTGCGCCCCCAGAGCTTTAGTAGTGAAAGTGGTTGTGATTTGTAGAGTGCAGTTACAATTGCATGTTGGTCTGCACCTTTGCTCATAAGGTTACCTGCAAGTGAGAGAGCTGATGGCGTGGTTTTACTGCTGCGAAAGCTATCTGTTGCGTCAATAATTCCTGTGAGAAGGCACTGTGCTGCGTTTTTTGTGATGTGGTCTGGTACCCATTTTTCTGCTAGTGCTGCGACTATTTCTGAGAGGGAGGATGCTGTTAGTGTGACAATGTTTAGTTGTCCGAAGTTTTCATTGTCGCTTTTGTTGTCGATGTTTATAATGGGCACATCGTAAAAGATGTCCGGGATCTCTGTCAGAATGCTGCCGAGTGACTCTTTGTCGCTTGCGCCGATTGTGATGAGTGTTGAAAATGGAAAAGGCGCTAGACCAAAAGAAAAGTCACGAGAATCAATCATACCATTTTCCGGGGTGACGTGAATGCGGACTTCGTCGTCTGTGCGTTCTGAGGTAACATGTGTGATATCATTTCTCTTTGTTTTAAACGTAAGAATGAAATCTCTTGTGCCTGTAAGTTTGTGGACGATTCTTTCCGGTGCGGGGAGGAAATCATACATTTCTTTGTCACTTTTTGTGTTTCGAAAGGCAATTGTGACTACTATGTTTAGTGTATCTGCTATATGTGCAAGTCCATACCCCGCACCAATCATGTCGCCAGAAGGATTTTCTGGGAGAACGATCAAAAGATGCTCGGAACTTGACAGAATTTTCTGAAATTGATCGTCGGTAGAAAGTCCCATAGAAAACAGTGAAAGTAAATCTAAAATAACAAGTAATAGTAACAATCTCGCAAAGCAAAGTCAATTTTCTGTCAATATTTAGTAGTTTTACACATCTTATTAACAATTTTTGTGGTTGTTTCACACTTTATACACAGATCTCTGTGTTTTTATTCACATTTGATGGTGATAGTTTTGGACGACTAACGCTTATTCCTAGTGCGGACTTGTTTTTGGAGGGTAAATCAGTCTGGCTGAGAATGAGTTACTGCCGCGAAAGCGATTTTTTTTGAAATCTTTTGTATTGATTTGATCGATCTCTGCTAGTATGATGTTTACATGACTGATCATGAAATGGTTACAGCTTCAACCGAAGCAACTGTAGTGTTTGCACAACAATATGCGTGTACGCTTATTGGTGGTGATATCGTGGCACTTTCTGGTGATCTCGGTGCGGGTAAGACAACTTTTTCTCAGGCTGTACTTGCAGCGCTGGGTGCAGAGGGTCCCTTTACGAGTCCTACTTTCAGTGTAATTAAACAGTATGATTTGTCTGCTGATTCTCAGGGTGCTGCGCAGGGTATTTCTGTGGTATATCATATTGATGCGTATCGAATTGTGGTCAGTGATATGATAGAATTAGGATGGCAAGAAATGCAACTTATGGATAAAGGTCTTATTCTCGTGGAATGGCCAGAAAAAATTGCAGATCTACTTCCTGATCGATGTAAATATGTGGATTTTCACACACTTTCACACAATCAGCGTAGAATTACATACTAAAAATTATGAAAATGAAGAAAACATTATTGCACGCTAGTTTTTTAGGTTTTGGCTCTCTGTGGGTACTCGCTGGTTGCGCATCTTCGGAGGTGCCTAGTGAAGACATCGTTGAACGTACTACAATTACTGAGGAGGCTCCGCAGGAGCAGGGTGGCATCATTACAAAACAGTTTGATGCACTTGATAAAGCGAAAACTGGCGTTGATGGTGCTATAGATCAGAAGAATGCTGCCATAGATGCAGTGATCGATGCTGATAAGAACGTAAATAATTCTAATGACAAAAAAATGGATACTATCCCAGAACAGATTGATATGACTCTTGCGCAGACATGTACTGGTGCGCTTATTATGACTAACCAGGGAGCTATAAGTGTTGAGTTCCTCGCTGATAAGGCGCCAACTGCAGTGGCAAATTTTTGCACGCTTGCACAAAAAGGGTTTTATGACGGTGTGACTTTTCATCGTGTGATTAAAGACTTTATGATTCAAGGGGGTGATCCTGAAGGTACTGGTAGAGGTGGTCCAGGGTATCAGTTTGCAGACGAGCTTCCTGCTTCTGGCGAGTATAAGATCGGTTCGCTCGCAATGGCAAATGCAGGACCAAACACCAATGGTAGCCAGTTTTTTATCGTTTCTGGTCCTAACGGTGAAGCACTTCCACCGCAATACACACTCTTTGGCCAGGTTACGGTAGGGCTTGAGATTGTTGAGAAAATTCAAAACGTGCAAACAGCACCAGGAGACAAGCCCTTGGAGGATGTGTTAATCGAGAAGATTGATTTGCAGATGCAGTAGTGCGATTTACTGGATGCCGTGAGATTTGTATGCAAAAAAAACATCCCGTATGGGATGTTTTTTTTTGGATTTAGTCTTAACTTAGTGTTTTCTTTGATCATTTGTTGTATCGTTGATTATGTCTACAACAGCTTGTACGCGATCAACATTGTCTCCAAATGTATCCGAGTGTTTTTCCAAGAAGTCTTTTACTAATCTTCCATCTCCTCCTTTTTCTGCGATAAATTGAAGTTCTTTGAATTGTTGTACTACAATATTATCTTTCCCACCATTTGGCTGAGTTGTGATGTAGTTGAGAGCTTTTTGTACAAAATCTTTTGCTCCAATCTCTATATCCTTACCATAATTTTCTCGATTCTGTAAATTGTCGAGTGCTGGATGTTTTTCTGGAGCTGGTGTGTGTCTATACGTTTCCATAGTATGTCCTTATATTTATTGATTGTGTTAATAGTGTAGCAATTTTTGAAGATTTTGTAATTAGTTATAGATTATTTTGTTTTTATTGTTTCCTCTTGTTATGATGGTTATATGACTAAGAAGCGAGCGCGTGAAGAGATGGTAAAAAAAAGGAAGCGAGAACTTCTTATGCTTCTTGATGGGAATGCGATTATTCATCGTGCTTTTCATGGTGTGCCGCCGCTTTCACTTCCTGATGGTACACCGACAAACGCTGTGTATGGTTTTACATCGACTCTTTTGAATGTGTTGGAGAAATTTCAACCAGATTATGTTGTGGCGACTTTTGATTTGCCAGGGAAGACTTTTCGTCACGATCTTTATCCAGAGTACAAGGGAAAGCGTAAAGAGCTTGATCCTGATTTGATTCCCCAGTTTGACTTAGTAAAAGAAGTGGTTCTGGCGCTTAACATCGATATCCAAGAAAAAGAGAACTATGAGGCAGATGATGTAATCGGAACGCTTTCTAAACAAGCTACAGCAGAGGGTGTGAATACTGTGATTGTGACGGGTGATAAGGATACGCTCCAGCTGGTTGATGACCATGTTAGCGTGTTTACGATGTCTCGTGGGATCAGTGATATGATTCTCTATGATTCGGAATTGGTACTGGAAAAGATGGGTGTGCGTGTAGAGCAGGTGACGGATTATAAGGGTATACGAGGGGATAGTAGTGATAACATTCCTGGTGTACGTGGGATTGGCGAAAAAGGTGCAACGGAACTTCTGGGGCTCTATGGAGATCTGGATGGTGTGTACGCGCATATCGACGACGTGAAGGGTGCAATGCAGAAGAAGCTTTTGGAATATAAAGAGCAGGCTTATCTATCGAAAGAGCTTGGAACTATTGATTGTGCTGTGCCTGTTACACTTTCTTTGAAGGATTCTTCGAGTGCGGCGATTTCGTTTGATGGTGCGCGCGCTGTGTTTCAGAAATTTGCTTTTGCGCGGCTTGTGAAGCGTCTCGATAAGCGTGCTGGGAGAATCGAAGAATCTGCTGCATCTGAGAATGTCGGAAAATCACAGAAAAAAAGTACGAAGAAAAAAGTATCTGCAGCAACACACGAGAGAGCTTCGCTCAATAGCGTGGAGGCGCGAGAGTTTTTGGGTCATTGTGAAGGTAAAGAGGTGGTGATGTTGTTGGATGCTGATCATGTGCAGCTTCATGGTGCAGCGCTTTGTTTGGGTGATCGTGCGGTTTATATTCCGTACAATGATGATTTGCGTGCGTCTTTTGATGGATTTTTGTCACGCGGAAAGTCGCGTATCATTGCTTACGATGTAAAGGCGCTTAAGCATCAGTGTCGTGCATTATCTGTTCCTGAGCCGCTTGTGTGGCGGGATCTTCTTTTACTTGCTTATTGTGCGCGGACTGGGAAGCGTATTGCTTTGTGGGAGCTTGTTTTTTCGATCGTGGAAGGTAGTCATGTGACACAGGAGCAGAAACAGTCACAGATGGCGCTGGATTTGCGTGATGATGTTGCCGTGCAAAAAAGACTGGTGGCGCAGGTGTCTGAGGTAGCGCAGGTGTACCGTGTGATTTTAGAAGAGATGGATGTGATCGCTACTGCACAAAAAAAATCGCAGGCAGAGAAAAATGTAAAGGTAAGGGATGATGCACCAACTGTCTGGCATGTTTTTGATCATCTGGAAATGCCACTTATGGCAATTCTCTATAAGATGGAGGAAGCTGGCATAGCGTTTGATCCTGCTGTTTTTTCACGTATTGCGAAGTCGACAAATAGGAAATTAGAAAAACTTACGAAGAGTATTCATGATCATGCTGGTAGTGCTTTTAATATCAATTCTACGAAACAGTTGCGGGTGGTGCTTTTTGAAACGCTTCAGCTCCCTGTAGCAGGAGTCACACGGACAAAGACTGGTTACTCTACTGCATCAAGTGAGCTGGAAAAGCTTCGCTCTCTCCATCCTATTATTCCTGCAATTGAAACGTATCGTGAACTCTTTAAACTCAAAACAACGTATATCGATGCGCTTCCAGCGCTCGTGCGCGATGATGGACGTATTCATACAACGTATAATCAAGCTGTTACATCTACGGGTCGTTTGTCTTCTTCTGATCCAAATCTACAAAATATTCCGACACGTACAGAGGCAGGTCGTGCGCTGCGTGCAGGGTTTGTTGCAGGAAAGGGCAAAAAACTTATCAGTGCTGACTATTCACAAGTCGAACTCAGATGTGTGGCGCATGTGGCACAGGATACAGCGATGATCGAAGCGTTTAAAAAGGGCGCTGATATCCATACATTTACATCTGCCCGTGTACTAGGGAAAGATATGGATGCTATTTCGAAAGAGGAACGATCCCGTGCAAAGGAGCTTAATTTTGGTCTGATCTATGGTATGGGGAGCTCGAGTTTTGCCAAGGCTGCTGATATTGATCTGAGTCTAGCGAAGGATTTTATTGCAAAATATTTTGGTGCATTTCACGGTGTAAAAGATTATATGGATCAGACAAAGGTTTTTGCACATGAGCATGGTTATGTGGAAACGCTTGAAGGTCGGCGATATTATTTGGATGGTATTTCTAGTAAAAATAGTATGATTCGTTCTGGTGCGGAGCGTGCAGCGATTAATATGCCGATTCAGGGATTGGCTGCTGAGATCATGAAGCTTGCCATGATTGCTGTGGATCGGTTTCTTGTGGAAAAATATCCGACAGGTGATGTGCGTATGCTTTTGCAGATCCATGATGAAATTATCCTGGAATCTCCAGAAAAAAATGCTGCAAAAGTTATGAAAGAAATTCAGAGTGTTATGGAGGGCGTCTATGCTCTCTCGGTGCCACTGACTGTAGATGCAGAAATTGGGGATCATTGGGGAGAATTGTGATTTTATGCGTGATATTTTGTGAAAAATATTATTGACAATTTTGTATTTTTATGATATACTGATTTTGTGTCGAAATCTATGGTATTTGACAGCTATTTTTTCTTAAAATTTACAATGTTCTTTGAAATATTTCTTTCACAATTTAAAGGGGAAACACGTGACTAAATCTTTTGTAGAAGTTCCACACGGTATTGCAGCTACTTTGCAGACCACTGATAGCCATCCTCGATTTGAGTCATTGCCGCAATGGAAGGGAAAGAGTTCACCGCAACAATTGTTTCTTTCATTGATGCCAGACT
>CALIRC010000062.1 GCA_938044295.1 Minisyncoccota bacterium | reverse complement strand
GGTGTATCGAGCGCACCGAGAATATGCATAAGAGTCGATTTACCGCTACCACTAGGACCCATAATCGCTACAAATTCTCCCTGTGCTATGTCAAAACTCACATCTTTCAGTGCGAGTGTTTCATTTTTTCCAGGGTTATATACTTTTGAAATGTTTTTGCATGAAATCATAGTGTATGCTAACGTCTCGGACCTCCGCCACCTGCACCAGGTATACGTAAATTACCAAACAACCCATCGGATTCCTCTTCATCCTCCGTTTGTCGAATCGTATTTGTTACGACAGAATCTCCGACACTCAGACCATCTTTGATCTGGGTGTGGAAAGTATTTGAAATACCGATCTCCACTGAGGCTTGCACGATGTCTGTGCCGTCTTGTACTTCGACATACGTTTCTTGCCCAGAGCCTTTTAGTGCACTGTTTGGTATGATGAGCACATCTTCGGTGCTTTGTGCAGTGATTTGTGCATTGACGCTCATACCGGGTCGCAGTGTGACATCACTCTTGTCAATTGCAATTTCTACGCCATATCCGACAACACCTTGCTCTGCTACACCGATCGTATCAACGCGTGATACCTGACCTGTCAGTTCAGTACCTTGTAGAGCATCAAATGTAAGCGTAACTGCATTACCTTCGGTAACACTTAACGCATCGACTTCATTGAGTGTAACAGCTACGATATTTTCATCTGTAATCACTGACGCAATCTTATCAGTGCGTGTAATACTGTCTCCACTACTCACTGTAAGATCAGTGAGGATTCCATCGAATGGTGAGCGAATTTGAAAGTCACCTAAAGCATCTCGAGCCTGCACAAGATCACTTACTCTCTCACTAACTGCAACTTCCTGCAACTGTCGCTGTCTTTTATCATCGACTGTCTTGTTATCAAAATCATCTTCTATCTGACGCTGTTTGATGTGAGCGCTCTGCAGGGCCAGTCCTGCATCATACACTCTTCTGGATGCTGTTCTATCGTCTAGTGATACGAGTAGTTGTCCCTTAGTTACGCGTTCATTGTTTTTTACGTGCACTGCAGTAATTTCTATCGCTTCACCAGCTGCAACAGCTTTCAGATCTACTTGTTGCGCCGCTTGAATCTGTCCTACACCCGAGACGACGACGTCGATATCCCCTATACGAGCCTGTGCAAACTCATATGTTATATCACCCTCAGAAAACTGTTGATCTGATTTTTGTGAACCAAAATACAGAGCTGCCAGAAAAATCCCTAGTCCGACAATGATCAGCCATAGGTTACCTCTTAGAAAATCAGATGCTTTTTTCATGTCTCTGTATTATTGCTGTTGTTGTACCATCATCACACGCTCGGCTTGTGCTGTGTCCTTTTTGAGAATAATGTTTACGGTGTTTCCCTCTGCAACCTCGCTACGACTGACCAACTCTGGCTCTGGGCGTTCCTGATTATCTCTACCTTGCTCTCTATTTCCATCACCACCACGACCAAATCCACCTCTCGCTTTTTCAAAAATAGTTTCTTCTGTCAGTTCTATAACTTTCTCTCCGGTAATTTCAGGCTCACCTTGCGCTTCCCGCTCTGCTTGTCTCTGCGCTCTTAGTGCTTGACGCTCTTGATCGGAGAGATTCTCAAACTGCGCTCGATCTCCACCACCTCTTTGTTGTTGCTCAAAAGTACCTACGATGATCTCAGAGTCTGAGATGCTCATCACGCGACCACGCACACGTAGCTCTGGATTTGCATTGCGCCCTTCTCGACCCACTCTCTCTCCTCGCCCTTCACCTGTTTGCGTATTTTTTTGCTGTTTTTCATCATTGTTTAGATTTGAACCGATGAAATATCCTGCAATTGCGAGTACTGCAATTATTCCAATGACTAAAAAATTTTTCATAAATCAGTATTAAATGTGACTGTTTAGTATAGTATAACTATTATTACGAGTAAACAATCTTTTTCTTTCAAATCTCATGGGGGGTATCACATGGTTTTGTGTGTCTTTTGATAATACAATACCCTCTCTTGTTTCGGTTTGCGCGATTTGATACGAATACCGATCCGCAGTATATTAAGTGGAGAATTCTCTAGCAGAATGATATATATGTCTTTCTTTCAACCTCATGTAGTTACCGATAATCTCTATAATTAATGAAGATGAAAAACTCTATTTCAATCAGTGCAGATGTAGAAATTTTTAAAAACGTCTCTTCGCCATGGATTTATGTACCTGTGCCTGCTGAGTATTCGGAAATGCTTTCAGATTTGGCTGATCGTGGTCTGATCCCTGTAAAAGTAACTCTTGGCGCTTCTTCATGGAATACATCTATGATGCCTATGGGCGATGGTACGCATTTCATACCTCTTTCAAAGAAAATTCGTACAAAGGAATCCATCTCAGTCGGTGACCATGTCATACTAGACTTTACCCCTCGGTGATTATTGTAGAGAGACTTAGTGATAACTATTATGAACCTGAGGAACTTATAGTCTTCACTATTTTATTTTCTGCACCCCCCCTCCCCACAACACCACCTGATTTATAAAATCCTTTTTTAGAATGATCATGCTTCCTTCAAAAAAGTGTACATGGAAAAGAATTCGTAATATTTTGGTTTTTTATATGACACAATGTTAAAATCTGTCTGTAATTTCTATCATTGTTGCCATTTCTGTATTTTTTTCTGCTTTTTTAGTAGGCTCTTCACTGTGATATAGTTTTTTTGATATCTACTCTATTACTTCAGGGTATTTTTGCTTAGTATGGAATTCGAACAATGCATGCACCTTGCCAAATAGAGTTATTCGTATGATAGTAAGTCCAATCATTGCGATCTAGTTGATAATCATTGCAGCGAGAACTATCTGATCCCACATAAATTGCGATACGCACTGCATCTGTTTCTCTTGCTACCGAAATCCCACCTAATCGGAGGGATGTGTCTGGTGCAAATGTTCCCGTGAAAGTTCCTAAGTGGCTAGTCAAGAAATTGTAAAATACTCCAGTTGTTGCATTCCAGGCGCCATTGCACTGAGACGGATAAATGCCAACGCAAACACCGTCATTTCCTACGCCATCGAACTCTCTTTCAGATACCATAACTTCTACAGCTCTTACCGTGGACATGACAAATACTCTGTATTTTACCCACTGTGCTTTTTCTTTGGCTAGATTTAGTGAAACAAGAACGATGCTAGCAAGAATTCCGATGATCGCAATGATTATCAAAAGCTCAATGAGGGTAAACCCTTTTTTTTAAATGTATTTTTTGTTTGTCCATACAATTGTGTTAGGATCGTATTTCTTTCAAAAAACATATCTTTTCGATATGATGGATTTTTTTATTATTCTATATTTGTGGATAATTTCTAGAAATTATTTTCCTTCATGTCAGATGCTACATAGCGAATTTTTTGTTTTACTTTTAAGGAGAGATATGTCCATTTGAAAGATGCCTTTATAAAAATCAGTAGCATAGTTTCGTAGTATTTGAGTAGCATTTTTTTAGTAAGGAATGGTTACAATGCATGCTCCTTGCCAAGTAGAGTTGCTAGTATAAAAGTAATTCCAATTATTACGATCTAGTTGATAATCATCACAACGTGTGCTATCTGCACCAACATAAATTGCGATGCGTATCGTAGATATGTGTTTTGCCACTGAAATTCCCCCTGATCTAAGGGATGTGTCTGGTGCAAATGTTCCCGTGAAGGTTCCTAGCTGACTTACTAGAAAGTCGTAAAATATTCCTGATGTCGCATTCCAGGAGCCATTGCATTGTGATGGATACACTCCAACACAAGCATTGCCGTATCCTGTCTCATCAAACTGCCGATTGGATACCATTCCCTCAATGGCTCTTGTTGTGGACATCACAAATGCTCTATATTTTACCCACTGCGCTTCCTCTTTAGCTGCACTTAAAGAAACGAGGACTATACTTGCAAGAATTCCGATGATCGCAATGACGATTAAAAGCTCAATGAGGGTAAACCCTTTTTTTAAATGTATTTTTTGTTCGTCTATACAATTGTATTAGTATTGTATTTTTTTCAAAAAATCATATCTTTTGGATATGATAGATTCTTATTTTCTATTTTACTTTATGTAACTGAAAATTTCTAGTACTCAATTTTTACAACTCAACAGCAAATTCTTCTCACTTTTTTCTGTAAAAATTAATTGTCCCCACACATCATTTGTATCCTCTGTGAATCATAACCATTGTTTTCTAAAAAATTTTCTCTATAGCACTTACCATTATAGATGCGGGAAGTAGACTCATAGTTTATGTAAGCTTTTTTATCTGTCTCATGATTATTTCAGATGCATATTCATGAGATTGATTTGTTGTATCTATGAGAGTAAATCCTATAGATTCTCGTGATGAAAAGAGATTTATATTTCTCTTTGCTCGACTCTCAGGAAGATCACCATTATTTTCCTTGGTACGCTTGATGACTCTCCTCAAAGCCTCGTCTGGATCAGAATGGATTTGGTATTTCACGCACGGTATGTTGTGTTCTTTTGCAAGATCTTCATACCAACTTATCTCTTGTGGCGTTTTAAATGACTGTTCTACAATAACCGATAAACCAAGTTCAAGGTATTTTCTTGCCATGGCATGTGTTATCTTTCGTGAGATCACATTATCTTTTGTTCCTCTTTTGAAATCAGAGATAAATCTTTTAATCTTATCAAATCCAATGATTGCTGTACGTGGTAAATCACTTGCAAGATAGCTAACTGTCGTTGATTTGCCAGCACCGCTCATACCATCTACAAGGAGGATAAATTTTTTCATGAACCTTCTACGATAAATTACATATTTAGTATACAGGTTCCATCGTCCTATTCCCAGTCACAACATCATTCCAATTGATGGAACTTTCTTTTGTTTGCTCTGCGGATAGGATTTACCTACTGGTGTATAAACTTCTCATCCTCTCTGCTCCAGGGAGAAATGCAAAACACACACAGTTTGGATGAGTTTTGCATTTAACTCCGTATTATGAATGCTATTCAAACATTTGTTGGAATATTTTGACAAAAACACAGACTTATCGAGAAAGTGCAAGTTGTGCTATCGATAGAATTACATTCTCATAACTTCTATCATCATATAGATGGACGCCCCTGAAAAAATAACCTCTATCAGTTAAACCAGGCATTAAATTTGCCTCTAGAAAATGGAGGTTACCTTCCTCGTCTAATCGGATATCAATTCGTCCATAGTCACGGCCATTCAAAGTCTTAAATACACTTTCTGCAAAATCTATCAACTCTGATTTTAATGCCTCATGAAATACAGGCGATGATTTTTCAACGTCAGCATGCTTTATTTCTGATCCCAAGATTCTGTCACCTCTTTGATTAATAGGGGCTACTAATTCGATAGGCGTAATATCATATTCATCTTGATTTTTATTTTTTATGACTGCGACTGTAAACTCACGACCAGTAAGGTATTTCTCCATGAGAACATCTCTGAAACCCTCTCTACTCAATGATTGCATCTTTTCGTTAAAATCATGATAATTTCTTACCACGGATGCCTCATCAATGCCTTGCCCTGAACCAGAGTTTGTTGGTTTAATAAAAAAGGGAAACTTCATCTCTATTGATTCCTCAGTATATTTATGCCTTACGCTTGCCTTCATAAATCCTGGCGTTAAGAGATTTGCCTTCATGATCATTTTTTTTGTTTCAGCCTTATCACCCTCCAACTCAATAGCTTTAGCATTTGACCCAGTCACTAAAATTTTAGCATTTTCCAAATATCGCAATACGCTTATATTTTTTCCATCAGCACCAGTCAACTTTTTGACGCCATTAAAGACCAAATCTGGATTTCGTTTAATCAAATTCTCCAGATCCTTAAGGTTATTAACCTCTACAGTAACCACATTCACAAAATGTTTTCTAAGGACATTTTCTATAGCAGATGCTGTCTTAAAAGCTAATGTCCGAGATCCTTTATTTGTGGAATATACAATTTCAATGTTTTTATTGATCATTTTTTTAAATAAAAAATCACTAACGAATTAAACGTAGTGAATGAAAAAAGGTATTATATGTATCTTTCAAAAGATTTATATGCAACATGCAACCCTGAACACTCAATAATTTATTATTGAA
>CALIRC010000061.1 GCA_938044295.1 Minisyncoccota bacterium | reverse complement strand
GATGTTTCAGCGATTGCTAGTACCTTTGGCGGAGGTGGACATAAGCTTGCTGCAGGCTTTGAGATTGATGGCACAATTAATAGAACATCTGCAGGAGGATGGGAAATTGTTTGATTCTACAGGAGGACCAAGAAAGGAAGTTCCTATTTAATAAAATTGACTTATATAAAATGGAAGCGTACGTATACGTTCTCTATGAAAGTATATCGTGAAATATCTCTAATTTGTGCCGCGAGTGGGACTTGAACCCACACGGATTATTAATCCAAGGGATTTTAAGTCCCTCGTGTCTACCAATTCCACCATCGCGGCTTGCTCTTTTTGAGGTCCGTGCCGGAATTGAACCGGCGTACAGGGTTTTGCAGACCCTTGCCTAACCACTCGGCCAACGGACCATGCGTTTCACAGTAGCAAACAATATATGCTGCGTCAATCTCTTTTCGTACGCAAAAACCCCTGAAAGGGGTTTTAACGCAAAATTGTTGTTGTAAGATTTCTACGACCAAATGCGAATGCCGCTGCTTTAGTCTCCATATAGATGTCAAACTTATTGCCTTTGATTGCCCCTCCTCTGTCCTCACAGACGTAGGTACCATATCCTTGGATTTTTACCTTTGTTCCAAATGCATAGGTGCGTGGACATGCAATTGTGTGGTGCGCTTTGACATGCTTACCTGATGCAGTTATCCCATCACCACTATCGGTTTCATCCTTTGCTGCTGTATACGCACTAATATTTCCGATGAATTTGTTGCCATTTGCTATCACTTTCTCTTCTTCCGGTTTGATTTGTGGTGGTTTTTTTACTTCTTGTTTTTTCGGATGGAGGATTTTTTGCGGTACTGTTTTGTGGTTTATATGCGAGAAGAGGTTTTCTCGTTCTTTACTTATCTCAACTTTTTTGTTTTTTTCTTGTGGTTTCACATCACTTCCTAGCGCATTGAGAGGGTGTAGGGGAAGTGCCAATAATGCGCTCATAAGAGTGGTGTGTAGCACTATATTACGCTTCACAATGAAACACTACTTATTACCATGCCCACAGTACTTCACAGCTGCTTTTCCTGTGGATAGCATGATCGACTACACTTTGCTTTTTTGCCAATAAAAATATCGACCACCCTTAGCCGATAGATGCATTATAGCATAAAAAATTTTGTTAGTCAATTTTTTGAGGGTGATTCATCTGAGGGGGTGCGCTACTTCTTTCTTTTTGTATATTGCGAGCATTTTTTTGTCTATAATTCTTATTCATTGCATAGGTGCTATCCGAACAGTTTAAGTACCATGTAATCGTTCTGTCACTTTTTTGCTTATTACACAGTTTAGCTCTGTGTTGTTTTTCATTGTGAATTGAAGATCTCTTTTGTAGATTTTCTTTACCCCCAACATAGATCTGTTTGAGATTTATCATCATTCATACTGAAACTTTCCTGCCGAATTATTGTATTTCTTGTGGTGTCTAGATATTTCTGTAACTTGCTATTGCCACTCCTAAGAGATGATCTTTTTTCTTTATTTATGTCTTTAATTTGCCTTTTAGTTGACCTTCCTTTATTTATGTATGCTTTTTTGTACACCTGTAGAATGCACTGGTTGTGTTGTATTCTTTACTATCGTTTTTCTATATCTTATGCAAAATTTACCACTACTCCAGTGTGCTATAATATCCTTATAATTGCTTGTCTTACCTTGCATTACATCTTAATGTCTTTTGCAGGTATTACACATTATGCATAAAAACAAAATGACACGTTTTTTCACTTTTACTTCTAATTTTTTTGAGGTGAGTTTTTTGATGCGTGTAGTTCTTATTCTTTCTTTAATGTTACTGCTTTTTAATCTGCATGCAGCATCAGGTGTAGTAACACTGGAACAAAGCGCTTTCGCTGAGAGAGTCCGCGCGACAAATATTGATCAGGAGGAGTTGGATCGTTTTTTTAGTGACTGTGGCTGGGATCTTCAGTGCGGTATGAACAAGGCCATTTTTACTATTGCTCAGTTTTTTGCTTTCTTTATTAGTTTTAGCATTACTATCATTACTATTGCGATTGATCCAGTCGTCTTAGATGCACTTTTTAACCTAGAATCTTTATATGCTACATGGGGTATCGTGCGTGACCTTTTTAATATCATTTTTATTTTTGTTCTGCTTTTTTCTGCATTTGCAACTATATTTCAAGTACAGAAGTACCACCTTAAAACGATTATTCTCAATGTAGTCCTCATGGCGCTACTCATCAACTTTTCATGGCCTATTGCGCGAGTGATCATCGATCTTTCAAATCAGATGATGTATTTCTTTTTGAATGGACAAAGTGGTGTTGGTTTGATGGGTGAGATGGCGCAGGGTTCGCGTTTTGCTGAATTGGCGATTTATCAAGAGGATGCAAACATTGGTAGTGAAGGGCAGACTGTTAATGTTTTGTTCGTTGTTGTTTTCACATTTATTTTTGCGATGACAATGCTTACGATCGCTCTTCAACTATTTATCCGTACCACGCTGCTTATGGTACTGATAATTTTTTCTCCAATTGGTATTGCTGGTTCTGCTATTCCGCGTATGCAAGGTCTCTCCAGTCAATGGTGGGACGCATTTATAAAACAGTGCTTCGCTGGACCTATTATGGTATTTATGCTCATTTTTGCACTTTCTACTACGCTTTTGATCAATGATGATGATTCTGATATTACCAAGAGGATTGAAGGCTCGGCTACATCTACTGCAACTTCTGCGTGGCGTGATCGTACCATCCTTGCTACACAGTACGCTATTCCCCTTATCATCCTTTGGGTAGGTATTGCTGCTGCATCAAAGCTCAGCGATAAGGCGTCAAGTTTTGTACAATCAAATGTCCGGCGCCTTCCTCGCGCAGTCGGACGGTATGGCGCGACTCGTACTAAGCGTTATGCTAAAACAAGTGCGCAAGGTGTATATCAAATGGCTGATAAGCGATCTGGCTTTCGCCTTAGTAAGGCCGTTGGAGCAGTAACTGGGTCAAACCGCGCTGCTTATATCAAGGAGCGAGATAAGATTTATAATGCACAGAAAACGAACTTATAGTATTGTATATTTGAAATACATTTCAGATTTTGTAACATTAGCCAACATTTGAAAGATAAGGAAAGATAATGGCAACATTCTAATTTAATCCGACTTGATGAAAATTCCCCATCGAAAATATAGAAGTTAACAAAACT
>CALIRC010000060.1 GCA_938044295.1 Minisyncoccota bacterium | reverse complement strand
CCTGCTCCTGCTCCTGCTCCTGCTCCTGCTCAACCATACAGACCACAACAGTCACAGCAATCTACAGAGCACACAAATTATCCTCGCAGAGCACTACTTGGATCTGCTATCCAGTCAGGAATGGTGCCTGAGAGTATTACTGCAACGCAAGAACAGTCAGATGGTGCTGCGAATCCTACTTCAACCCAATCAGCACAAGAAGGCGTACCATCAACTATTGGAGCAACTTCTCCATATCAACCCGTTAGTGCTTCAAGTCAAGCGGATGCTTCAACAAAGATTCCTGTACAGCAAGGGTCAGCACAAGAATCAAATTTGACTGCATCTACAATCCCAGTCTCCCAAGACACCCCTCCAATGCATCCCTCACAAGTTGAACAGACTGATGCTATTTCTGCTCCGAAGATGGCTGACCCTACTGGTGCTGTACAAAAATTTGCACACCAAGGCTCCTCCACCGCACAACCTCAGTCTCAGGATGAGATGAATATTAACTTTAGCTCTGGACAGACCTTACCGTCTGAGCGTGCAAAACAGCCTCATGCGAGAAATCCTTTCCATATCAGTCCAATTAAAAGAACGTAGTTTTTTAGTTTTCCATTTTATACTTAGGCTTTTACTTTAGTATTTTTCTTGAAGTTTACCGCATGAGGAGATTCAGTCGTCTGTAACATGTATCAATTACTTTGAAAAAGGGTGTACTGCTCACGCGTCCAAGACACTCGCCAATTTTCCTTATATTATGCAGCAAGTACCGCTATTTATTGACACAGAGGACAAAGTTGCTGGGCCATTTACATGGCGACAGCTTTTGTGGTTAGGTGCCATTATCGTTATTCTCGTTATTTTGTGGCAGCTACTGGATGAATCAGCGTTTTATGTTGTTGCTGTACCACTTATTCTTGTTGCACTTGCATTCATGTTCTACCGTCCGCAGGGCGTACCGCTTGTTAACTATGTAGGTTATGCTTTACGGTATTTTTTCCGGCCTCGCACATACCTTTGGCAACGTGAATTTAGAAAAGAGTCTCACAGTAGCAAGAAGCAGCCTGTTGAAGAAATACCAATCGTAAAAAAAGATCTTTCCGTTGGGGATATTCTCTCTCTTACTGAGACGCTTGACTCACATGGGGAAAAGTCAAATGAACGCCTGGAAAAACTGATTAGTCAAAGAGCGTCGTCTACTAAGAAGCAAAAGAGGCGATTTTCGAAAAGAAAATGATCTCTTTACTTTCTTTTCAGTTGTAAGAAAATCTTGTACACTTAGATAAAGAATATGCAATCCCGTCCGATTTGTTACAGTGATGGTAAATGATGCTTTCTCACAAAAATAAAAATGGAAACACTTTCAAAAGATTCAAAAGATAATGCTAGCACACTAACCTATGTAGACATTAAGGCCATAGAAGATGGTGTAGTGATACTTAAGAATGGAACCATGCGTGCTGTTATTCTTGTTTCGTCGATAAACTTTGATCTGAAATCTTCTGATGAGCAGGATGCTATCATTGCTGGCTATCAAAATTTTCTTAATGCTCTCGATTTCCCGACGCAGATTGTGATCAGCTCTCGTAAACTCAATATTGCGCCGTATATTAATATGCTTAGCCGCTATGAAAAGCAACAAAAAAATGAACTTTTGCGACTCCAGACGACAGAGTACAAGAACTTCGTGAAAAACCTTACGGAAGTGACAAATATTATGAGTAAGTTTTTTTACATCGTGGTGCCATTTGCGCCTGTTGAGAATGCAAATGTTGGCGTACTAAGCAAAATTTCTAGTATCCTCAACCCTCGCGGGGCAGTGGAGGAGCACAACGAATTGTTGGAGACCTATAAAAATCAACTCTGGCAGCGTGTAGACCATGTAGCAGCTGCACTGGGTGGTACAGGCCTTAATTTTACGGCACTTACTACTGACGAACTTATTGAGCTTTATTACAATGCTTATAATCCATCTGTTTTTGCCCAGTCAGCGATCAAAGATATTGAAAGGACGGAGCTCTCTCAGTTGTCATGATTTTTTCTTTACAGTATGAACAACTTTAATTGCTAATTTCATTAAACTACCTATACGTGTTTTTCAAGAAAAAGAAAAAGAAGAGAGATACTTCAGAGGAAGCTGACGACATCCTCCAAGATGAGAAACTGTATCAGCAGGGCGTTGCAACTGTTCGTGGTTTAATTGCTCCGAGTGCACTTCGCATTGAAGCGTCCAAACTACAAGTTAGCGATAGCCTTGCTACAACAGTTTTTGTCATGGCATATCCTCGGTATCTGAATAATAATTGGTTCTCTCCGATTATTAATATTGACTTTCCGATGGATATTGCGATGTTTATTCATCCAGCTCCCACAAATATTGTTCTCAAGAATCTTAGAAAGCAAGCGTCGCGTTTGCAGTCTCAGATCGATATTGAGGCGCGCGCTGGAAAAGTTCGTGACCCTCTCAGGGAACAAGCTCTTGAGAATGTCGAGGATTTGCGCGATGGACTTCAACAAGGCACAGAGCGATTCTTTCGATTTGGAATATACATCACATTTTATGCCGCTGATGAGGCCAGTCTTCAGAAAAATAAAAATGAAGTTATCACTGTCTTGGAAGCCCAGCTTGTTTATGCAAAGCCTGCCACACTTCGCATGGAGAAGGGTTTTGTGTCGACGCTTCCTCTGGCTGAGGATACGCTGAATATCGGTACAAATCTGAATACTGGACCACTGTCAACGACATTTCCTTTTGTTAGTGCAAATCTTTCTTCAAATGATGGCATTCTTTATGGTGTTAATCGTCACAATAATAGCCTTATACTTTTCGATCGTTTTAACCTGGAAAATGCCAACATGACTGTTTTTGCGAAGTCTGGTGCTGGAAAGAGTTATTTTGTAAAGCTTGAAATTCTGCGCTCTCTTATGCTTGGCACACGTGTAATCGTGATTGACCCAGAGAACGAGTATAAACACCTCTGTCAAACTGTTGATGGAGAGTTTGTGCAAATTTCATTGGGATCTAAGGTGCATATTAATCCATTTGAATTGCCAGATATCCCCAAAGACGAACGTCCAGAGGACGTTTTTCGCAATACAGTTGCAAGCTTAATTGGTCTTTTGCATATCATGCTCGGAGCTGTGTCCCCGGAAGAGGATACGATCTTGGAGCGCGCTATTCGTGAATGCTACGCTGTGCGTGACATTACTGATCAGGATGATTTTTCCAAAATTGCGCATGAGAACTTTCCAACGATGACTGACTTAAAGCAGATTCTTGAGAGCATGCAAGGTGGGGACTCACTTGCAACGCGATTGGAGAAGTACACAGAAGGTATTTTTGCAAATTTTTTAGATCAATCCACGAATGTAGAGATTGATAGCCAGATGATTGTTTTTAATATTCGGGATCTAGAAGATGAACTTCGTCCAATAGCAATGTATCTTGTGCTGCAGTTTATTTGGAATGAGATGCGAAAAAATCTTACGAAGCGCCTCGTAATCGTAGATGAAGCTTGGATTATGATGCAAAATGAAGATGCTGCCTCTTTCATTTTTGGTATCGCTAAGCGCTGTCGCAAGTATTACACTGGACTTACGACAATTACGCAAGATATTACAGACTTTCTTTCTAGTCGCTATGGTAAACCGATTGTTACGAACTCTTCTCTCCAACTTCTTCTTAAGCAATCTCCTGCTTCTATAGATCTTTTGAAGGAGACGTTTTATCTCACGGATCATGAGAAATTTCTCTTACTAGAAAGCGGTGTTGGGGAAGGCATATTCTTTGCTGGACCAAAGCATGCAGCTATTAAAGTAATCGCCTCTTACAGCGAAGATCAAATTATTACTTCTGATCCACGCCAACTGCTTGATATCGAGCGAGCCAAAGCAGAATTAGAACAGTAGCTCCTATTGTTTTTGGTTGCAATCTACAATGATTTTTCCCTTATGGACATTTCGCGTGTACAATCAGCTCCTGCGACTACTGCGCACCAGAGAAATTCTGGTTCACAACGATTCTCGTCGCGTTTTTTACGTCGTTCGTCACCGCAAAGTGCATCCAATAATTTACACAGACAATCACGTTCAAATCTCACAGAGCAGGAGTCTGAAACTCAAACCCTTAGAGAGCTTGCACATGCCAGGGAACAAGATCGGCGAGAGCAGATCATAAATGAACGGGCTGCTGTGGATTTACAGCAAATGCACTCCACAAAAAAATCGCGTGTACAGCGGAAAATTGATCAGATCGAGCAGTATAGTTACCAGCCGTACCGTATTATTATCATGATTGAGATAATAAAGTGGCCAATCAGCGCCCTTGAACTTATGATTCCTTTTTTTGGTTGGATGGTCATGCTAGCGATCTCTTTATGTGTTGCGATTGCAGGCTGTTTCTTACTTACAATTGCATATCTGACTGACCCTGTAAAAAATCATCGTGGTTTTCTCAGCCGCATAGCACTAACTACTAGTTCAAGTGTTATGAGTGGTATTATTCCTTTTGTTGATGTCTTCATCCCTTTTACGCTTTTTGCCGCTATTGGCGTGTTGCATATGGCTCGTAAGGAGCATAGAAATGCAATTGCTCGTCTCCAAGGAAAGTCTACTGCTGGGCACACTTCTGGTGGTGTTTTGCGTAGTATTGGGCGATTTGCACGCAATAAAACGCGACCTCGGGCTTCGTAGTTTTTACTCCTTTAGGACTTACGCACTTGGTGCACTACTCCTTTTATAAATACTCCTTTTTCTGACGATGTACGTTTAGTATGCCTTAGAGAAAAAGAAGTGTTTATGTCTCACGTTGCACTAAAGTGTGG
>CALIRC010000059.1 GCA_938044295.1 Minisyncoccota bacterium | reverse complement strand
AAGCTTCAGAAAATGACGGATAACAAAGTTTCATGAACTCTCTCCTAATAAAAAATGATTTTAAAGGAACTGCGAAATATTGCAACACTATAATACACATTCTCAATATTATCAAGTATCCAAAAAATACTGAAGTGAATTATAGTACTAACAATCTATTCTTTGTACTTTGTAGAAGGAGATACAAATAAATCGTAGAAAATTTTTCAAAAAAATAAAAGATATCTTATACTAAAAATATCATTCTAATAAAAAGTAAATATGACACATATTCAAATTATTGCATTGTGCAGTTAAAGTTTGACTAATCAAAAACAGGAAAACCCTGTGTATACAGGGTTTTCCAAATTACAACGAAATTCTAGACAATCAAATTACCACAGAGCGATCCACGCAACTACATCATACCGCCCATGCCTGGCATACCGCCACCCATACCACCTGCCATTGCAGCCGCAGCTGCAGCATCTGCACTATCATCTTTTGGTTCATCGGTAATCGCAACTTCTGTCGTCAGAAGCATTGATGCGACAGAAACCGCGTTCTCCAAGGCTGTACGAGTCACCTTCAGCGGATCGATGATACCAGCTGTCATCATATTTTTTTCAAAACGATTTTCCTTCGCATTATAACCATAGTTTTCTCCTTTGCCTTGTGCAACTTCGTTTTTCACAACACCCGCATCCATCTCACCACAATTAAGTGCAATCTGCGCAAGCGGTGCCTGAGCAGCTGCCAGAAGTGCCTTATACCCAGCTACATATTCGGCATCCTCACCCAATTTTTTTCCTGAAAGACCTGCAGCAGCTTTGGTCAGTGCCGTACCACCCCCAGCAACAATCCCTTCTTCTACAGCGGCTTTTGTTGCAGCAAGTGCATCTTCTAGTTTATGCTTTGTATACGTCATCTCTGTCTCTGTAGCCGCACCAGCACGGATCACCGCTACACCTCCAGAGATTTTTGCAGCTCGCTTTTGCAGTTTAGTCTTTTCATAACTCGATGTTTCCTCAGCTGCAAGTCGTTCGATCTGATTCACGTGCGCGGCAATCGTCTTCTTTGCACCAGCACCATCCACAATTGTCGTATTATCTTTTGTCGAAACAACTTTCGCCGCACTACCGAGCATAGTCATATCAGCTTCTTCTAGCTTCATGCCCTTGTCTTCAGCGATCACGGTCCCACCAGTAACAACAGCAATATCCTCCAATCCATCTTTTTTAGCATCACCAAACTCAGGAGCTTTCACTGCAAGTACATTAAGCGCACCACGCAGTTTATTTACGATAAGCGTCGCTAGTGCTTGCCCATCCACCTCCTCTGCAATGATCATAAGCTCTTTCTTCCCGCTTTGTGCAACCTGCTCGAGAAGTGGCATGATCTCCTCAATCGAACTAACCTTTTTATCTGTGATAAGAATCGCTGGATCTTTCAATTCTGCTTTACGACTTTTTGCATCCGTAATCATATACGGAGAAATATATCCCTTATCAAATTGCAGCCCCTCAACAACACCATACGAAAGTCCTGATGTCTGCGCCTCTTCAACTGTAATCACACCATCTTTCCCGACTTTGTCCATAACAGTTGCAATCATAGAACCCATTTCTTCACTTTCAGCACTGATCGAAGCAACCTGTGCCATCTCTTCAGATGTAGAAATCTTTTTAGAATTTTTCTTTAGTGCAGCAATCAAATCATCTTTTGCAGCATCAAGACCTTTACGGATACCAATAGGATTAATCCCAGTCTCCACATATTTCATCCCTTCTGCGATGACAGACTGCGTCATCACAGTAGCAGTGGTAGTCCCATCACCTGCATTATCATTTGTCTTATTAGCAACTTCCTTGATGAGTTCCGCACCCATATTTTCAAATTTGTCACCTAATTCAATATCTTTTGCAATCGATACGCCATCATTTGTCACCACTGGACCACCATAACTTTTTTCCAAGAGTACATTGCGTCCCTTTGGACCAATCGTAACCTTCACGGCATCAGCTACTTTATTAATTCCCGCAACAACCTGTTTACGCGCATCTGCGCCAAATGCAATTTGTTTTGCCATAATCTTTTTTAGTAAATCACTTAATTATTACCTTCCCATATGCACAGTATACGACTATAAATACAGATACATAATATAAAGAAGTTAGTAAATTAAGGTAGAATAATTATCGTGAACGATACTAGCAGTCTTTGTAAGAGAGTGCTAATTCACAAACTATATTGTACAGCCCTCACACATTCTGTCAACCACACAAACGTCGCCTTTAAAAGTCCTTCTATGCATAGTGTAGAAAACATGTATAACTTGACTATACAATAAAATAAAAAATCTTGTATAATAATTAAAGAACAATAAAAAATAAAAAGAAAAAAATTATGAAAGATAACGCAGAAGAGAAAGAGGATAAAACAGTAAGTAAGGCATTGTTATGGTTTGGATGTCTAGCATTGGCAATCGGTGGACCACTATATCTACTAAAACATATTTCACCATCTACTCCGATAATCGGACAAAAGCTCGATCTTACCATCTCTGAAGCAGAGTCAGAGCCCTACTGTCAGGACATTCTCCCAGTTGGCGATGGTACCGGAATAGATCCAACCACAGGACAACCATGTTATCTAACATCAAAAGCAGCTCGCGCAGGAGGCGCAAACCACAAAGACTATTGCAATGACGTAAGACCAACTGGAGACAATACTGGCTACAATTCATATACAAAAACAACTTGTTACTTCGGTACAGATCCATTTTATAATCCCCCTACCGATCCAGAGCCACCAACTGATCCAGAACCGCCAACTGATCCCGACAGTGGACCAGAGACAAGCGGTATCTGTAGTGATATAGAGCCAGTAGGTGATGGTATTGGATTCAATGCAGTAACAAACGAAACATGCTACCTCTCAACAAAAGCGGCTCGAAGAGCAGGCGCAAACCATAAAGACTATTGTGCTGACAAAGGAGTAATAGGAGATGGCATAGGATTCAACAGCCACACAAACAAAGTATGCTATTTAGATGCAACAATAGATCCAGAACCACCGACTGATCCAGAACCGCCCACAGATCCAGAACCACCAACTGATCCTGATCCATCCACACCAAGCACACCCACAAATGTACAAATGATTTCAGCAAGTGAAACAGAAATCACCATTTCATGGGATGACATGGGTGTTGAGGGATATAATATCAATCGCGACGGACAGTATTATCAGACAGTGTTTACAACGACATTTACAGACACTGCAGTAGAAGCAGGTCGCATCTACGCCTATCAAGTAAGCAGTTTTGCAAATGACTTATACTCTCCAAAATCAGAACCTGCACTACGCGTAACAGCGTCAGACAATACCAATGATCCAAATAATAATGATACGCCACCAGCAGGAAACCCAACACTACCAGAAAACTTACGCACACTCTATGAACCAGTCTTCTGGGATGAGTTCAATGGAAACTCCTTAGACGTAAGCAAATGGAATACTGCCTTCCTCTGGGGACCAGATCTTGTCATTAACAACGAAGAGCAGTACTATGTGGATGTAAATGGTCAAGACCAGAATATCGGTATTAATCCATTCTCATTTGATGGTAACAGCCTCACCATATCTGCAAAACCGACACCAACAGCACTTGCATCCTCTGTCGGAAATCAACCATACACTTCAGGAATCATCACGTCGTATGATGCATTTAAATTCACACATGGTTATGTAGAGGCACGTGTCAAAGTACCAAAAGGACAAGGGCTTTGGCCAGCATTCTGGCTTCTCAATGCATACTACGTAGATGGTCAGAAAAAACCTGAAATCGATATCATGGAATACCTCGGTCACAATCAGACACGTGCCCATCAAACCTACCATTATTTCGACCCAAATGGACGACTTATCTCGCAAGAGTCACACGTAGACGGTCCTGACTATAGCAATGATTATCATATATTCTCTGCACAGTGGGAGCCAGGACTTATACAGTTTTACATTGATGGTGTTGAACACAACAGGATCGAAGGTGATTCTGTTGCAAACGAACAAATGTATGTTCTTGCAAACCTAGCTGTCGGTGGAAACTGGCCTGGATCACCAGACGCGCAAACTGTATTCCCAGCAGAGTACAACATTGATTGGATCCGCGTCTATCAGAAAAAATAGCAAAGCAAAGCACCTAGAAAGCACAGAAACCCAGCGCATTGCTGGGTTTTTGATTTCTTAGAGTCTATCCACTATCTTTTTCCAGAAAAAATCTTAGAGATATCTCGTTTCAGTCCATAAGCATAATAGGTGATCCTAGCTCAGCACAATATCACAGCTACACTTTAAACTCCACAACATCTCCATCACGCATCATATAATCCTTACCAACCGTCTTAAGTACACCAGATTCTCGCGCAGCGCCATAAGAGCCAGCATCCAAAAGCGTATCCCATGCGATCACATCGGCGCGGATAAACTTCTCCCGAAAATCACTATGGATAGCCCCGCCAGCTTCTGGAGCAGTCGCACCCTTTTGCACAGTCCACGCGCGCGATTCCGTCTCACCTGTTGTAAAAAAAGTTTGCAGACCCAGCAAATCATAAGCTGCGACAATCAGATCAGGCAAATGCGTTTCCATACCAAGCTCATGCGCTTCTTCCCTACTGATCGCAATAAGCTCTTCTTCAATCTTCACATCAAGCAAAACATGCGATCGCACAGCGAGGTCATCTGACAAAGGTGCATCTAAATCAGTTACATTATAAACATACATCATCGGTTTCATCGTAAGAAGTGACATTTCACGCACAATCACCGCTGTCGGATCATGCTCCATATCCATCTCCACAGTACGAGCAAGTGTACCAGCATTGAGAGCGTCCCTAATCCGCTCTACTACAACCAACTGCTCCTGCGCATCCTTATCATTACCTTTAGTAGCTTTAGTGAGACGATCAATCGTCTTTTGAACCGTAGACAAATCAGCAAGCATAAGCTCTGTTTCTATCACTGCAATGTCACGTCCTGGATCCACCACATCATGAACATGTGTAATATTATCATTTTCAAAAACACGTACAACCTGCGCAATTGCATCTACTTCACGAATATTTGCCAAGAATTTGTTGCCAAGTCCCTCACCTTTACTAGCACCTTCCACAAGTCCCGCAATATCCACAAATTCAATGGCAGTAGGTACCACTTTTTCTGATGCAGAAAATGCAGCTAATTTCTCAAGTCGTTCATCCGGTACGGTAACGATACCCACATTCGGCTCAATCGTGCAAAAAGGATAATTGTTTATATCAACAGGATTTTTTGTGAGAGCCGTAAAAAGCGTTGATTTCCCAACATTTGGAAGCCCTACAACTCCTATTTGAAGTGCCATAATAAATATAAATAAGTGTAAAGAAAGCATCGTTTATCTGATATAGTATTACGTACATTTCCCTTTTCGTCAACAAAAAAACTGTAGATTTTTTATCAGATATCATGGTACACTATTTGAGAGAGTTTGTAGTATGTAAAGAAAGTCAGTCAAAAAAACACATCAAATACTCCATGCACTGCCTTTGAAAAAAACTACTAATAGTCTCAATTCGTTACATAGTAATATCAGTAAAATCGTATATGATAAACAAATCAATCTTCAAGGCCTATGATATCCGTGGCATTTATGGAACAGATATCACTAGTGATACAGCAAAAAGAATTGGCAAAGCATATGCAACAATTATCAAAAGAGAAAATCCTGACAAGAACCTTCATATTGCGGTAGGGATGGATATGCGCCTCTCAAGCGAAGAATTAAAAAACTATTTAATTGAAGGTTTACTAGAATCTGGCATTGACGTCACATTTATTGGATTAGTCTCGACGCCAACATTTTATTTCGGCGTTGCAAATTACAATTTTGATGGCGGCATTCAAGTATCAGCCTCACACAATCCCGGTGAATACAATGGCTTTAAGATTGTGCGAGCAAATGGTGTCCCAGTAAGTGGTGATAGTGGCCTATACGAAATGGCAGATCTAGCAGAAGAAAATGAATTTCCAGATGCACCCAATCATGGCAAAATACACGAAAACACACACAATATTTTAGAGGATCTTCTTGCGTCTCAAATCAATGAATGGAAAATTGACACCAGTAAGATCAAACCGTTCAAAATCGTAGTAGATGCTGCCAACGCAATGGGCGCACTTGATGTTGAAGCAATGTTTGCAGATCTACCCTGTGAAATCATCAAATTAAATTTTAAACTAGACGGAACCTTTCCAGCGCATGAAGCAGATCCACTGAAAGACGAGAATCTAAAAATTCTTTCAGACGCAGTAAAAGAACACGAAGCTGATCTTGGGATAGCACCAGATGGAGATGGAGATCGCTACTTCTTCGTCGATGAAAAAGGTGAAATCATTCGTCAAGAAATCATGCGGGGTATTATGGCCCAGCAAGCACTCAAATTACATCCAAATACAATCATGCACTATGATATACGCCCGGGAAAAATCACAATCGATATGATCGAAGAAGCAGGTGGCATTCCGCAGGTAGGAAAAGTCGGTCATTCACTGATCAAGGAACAAATGCTTGAGACAGGTGCGTATTTTTCAGGCGAATCATCAGGCCACTTCTTTTATCGTATGTCCTATGGTGTTTTTGAAGCACCAGTAGTATACGTATTAGGCTTTCTTGAATATATCTCAGAAAAAAACATGCCCGTGTCTGAAATTATTGCACCATATAAAAAATATTTTCATTCTGGTGAAATAAACTCCGACGTCAAAGACAAAGATGCCGTTTTCGCAAAACTTAAAGAAGTATACAAAGATGCCAAAATCAGTGAATTAGATGGTGTAATGATTGAATACAATGATTTTTGGTTTAATGTACGCGCATCGAACACAGAACCCAAAATGCGTCTCAATCTAGAAGCGGTATCACAAGACGTGATGGAAGCAAAACGTGATGAAGTACTCGACATCATTCGTGGATAAAAAAACAATCCAAAATCAGAGCATGTACATACGAGAACATGGTACAATGCATACATAATCACTAAAATAAAAACATGCTCGACAATCACAAGTACAACCTCATGAACCAGCTCTCGCAAGAATGCAAAAGTCTCTGGCGTATTCAAAACAACTATATCAAAGACGCTGGCGACAACGAAGAACATAGAGAGATCTGGGAAAAAATTGCACAGGAAAAAGAGAGGTGTATCGAACAACTCGAAACAGAGGTAAAAAAACACATGGAATAAAAAATAAAAAACGAGCATTCGCTCGTTTTTTAAATACTACATATAACTCTTATTGAACATAATCTTTGAGAATATGCCATTTCGGACGCTTGTAGCTAGCAGCAAAAACATCTTCGCCCACTTCTTTCACAGCATTCAATTTTTCATTTCCATCCCACATAAGCACAAAATCAAGCTCACGATCCGCATCATACATCTCAGATGCAAACTTTTCAACATACGCATTTGGGGAGACAAGTGGCCGTCCATTGATCGTCTCTGGAAAAATAGTCATACCAGAAGATCCTTCATAAGCCTTGTAGAGTACCTCCGAACACACAAGTGCATTTTCAGTACGAAAATCGAAATCATAGTCATATGCACGTCCATAAAAAGAAAATGCACGTTTCACAGCCTGCCATTTATCTTCACGACTGACCCGAGGTCGCAACACTCCAAGTGCATCTGCATTCGCAGAATACTCAAATGACATAAATACCACTCCAGGTCGCTTCGCCTCAATAACACTCATCGGATATACACCCTGACGCTTTGCCAAAAAAACTGCATAAGCATCTGGATACAAACGCGCCAGCACATCACGCGGCCTCTGATCATCAAATTCTTTCAAATCAGCAAAATATGCATCAATATCATCTAGCGTACCAAGATAAAAAGCTCCATGCGTCCAATAACCAGGAATACCTACATTTGTAGCATGCCATTCACGACGCTCAAAAAGAAGATCACCAGGCAAAAGTGCGTCGCGACGAGCATGTGCAAAAGCAGGAGAAATCAAATATTCACGATCTGTCGTACGTATATAGCTTACCTCAGTTGCAACACGTTTCTGCAGTGGGAACCACGTTTGAAATGCACGAGATTCCAAAGCTGCAAATGGGCGTTCCAAAGCAAGATACGTATAACCACTCAGATGGTGATCGACATAAGCCACGCGGCGCTGCGCAAGCATAACAAGATCATCAGAAGGCCTATCAATAAATGATAAGTATCCACGCCCTGCATTTAGACGCACGATCTCCTCTGGAGCGCTAAGCTGATCAACGATACGATCATAAGCTCCAGCAGGCAAAGAGAGTCTTACATCAGGATCATTAAGAATTTTCTGCACATCAGCATTATCACCCAACGCCTGATGCAAACGAAGTGCAAAGTGATTTTGACTTAAAAATGCATTGTATGCCAAAAGAAAACCTTCATCTCTACGAATTTTCAAAGAATCATTCAGTTGGTAAAAACCTTTGTATTTTTCCTTCAGAAGATCAAGTTCTAATATGAACGCAACATACCCACTCCAAACTTCCCGCACATGCGCACGATCAGTAAATGTCACAACCCCAGCTTCCGGAGCAAAAAGAGCATCCTCCTCAAAAAATCGAACAATCTCTTCTAAGCGAGCGTTCACATACAGAAGTGCCACACGATCCTCTGACATATGTGTAGTGAGTTCTGCAGACGTATAACGAAGGAGTGAAGATTTTTCAGGTGGAAAAAGTACAAAATAGAAATACAAAAAAAGTGAAAAAACAACTCCAAAAAAAATCAACCACCCATACTGAGAAACAAATGAACCTACAAATTCACCAGAAGCGATGATGCTCTGCCGCTTTGCCCAAAAAGCCCACAGAAAAAAAACCCAACTCACCCCATAAAGCCCAAGAGCAATCAAACGATGGTGAGGATAAAAAATCTTCGTAGCAAGGATCACGAAAGCCACAGCAACAATGCTATAGGATAAGATAATACCCAAGATTTTCATAAACTACCTTTGCACGTACCATGCAATACCTTCGTATTGCCAATTCGGATCATTTGCAATCAGACCATCACGCTCACTTTCAGATGTAGTGTAAAAATGTGATTGATAGTTAGCACTATAGAAACGATAAAGTGCTTCACGATCAGATGCAGAAGATGTGTAAGTATAATAAGCAACACCTTCGTATTGCCAATTCGGATCATTTGCAATCAGACCATCGCGCTCACTTTCTGACATCGTATAAAAATGCGACTGATATACGGGACTATAGAATCGATATACTGCGTCCATATCCTGCATTGATGCAGGAGATGCCTCGTAAGCAGGTCCTTCATACTGCCAATGAGCATCATTGAGGATAAGATGATTCGCTTCTGCAGCAGAAATCGTATAAAAATGTGATTGGAAATGTGTACTATAAAAGCGATGAATAACATTATCAACAGTTGTATCAACAAGAGCGTGATCACTGACAGTAAGTGTAAATGCACCTCCTTGTGTTTGTGAATAATTACCAGCCTTATCAGGAAGCTCTATAAATAACTGATACGTTCCGTGTGGTGTAGCAGAAGGCACATGGTACGTAAGACTATATTCTCCATCATTCTCATTACCACTAATGCGTACAAAAGAACCAACAAAAAATTGAATATTAAGATCTTCTAAAACATCATCTGGATCAGAATACCATATATTCGCTATAACCTCACAATCACCATCTCCTTGTGCACAAACACCACTCGTCGCATCTGTAACACGCAAACGAACATCAACACTGCGACTTGAGTCCGGCGTAACCACAGACGGAGTCGTACTATTAATCGATTCAATCACAGGACCAATCGTATCACTCATAGTGCCCGTATTTACAAGAATACTACTAATAGCGACACGCTGTTCATTTCCATTTTTATCAAAAATCATTAAATCATTATCAGCATAAGAAGACTGATTAATGTCTGCGTACTGCGCAAAAGTAAGCGGCACCTCATACATTCCATCAGTATCAGTTCCAGAAACACGTACAATATCGACTTCAATCACCGACGCATCTTCTACACGCGCAATAGATGGATAGTTACAACCGTCAGTACGCACACATATACCGGAGTCATCATCAGTAGCACTAAATTGCACAACAACGTCCTGCACTCCATTGTCAGTATTAAAAGATGGCGGCGTCGCCGTAGGACCAGCGGTAATCTGTGGTGCCTGCGTACCAGCAAATGCAAGTGCCGGACCAAAAAGACCAAAGACTACAGCAAAAAAAATATACTTGTTCATTTTATTTATTTAAATTATTATCATTTCCCAAACCCATGCGCTTTTTTACGTGAGAATATTTTTCAGATGCGATAGCACCAGCTCGCTGTGCACCTCGCTCCAAGATGGTACAAACATCATCATCACTGATAGCTGCCATACGATCTTGCAAAGGCAAAAGGAAATCTACAACTACATGAGCCAAACCTTTTTTAAAATCTCCAAAACCTTTACCATCATATTGACGAACTATTTCATCTGCCGACTTCCCATCAAGCAAGCTATAAATATCGATCAGATTTTTCACACCAGGACGATTCTGATCATAACTAATCGACGGCTCACTATCCGTAACCGCTTTCATGATTTTCTTTCGTACTATGTCAGATGTATCAGTAAGTGAGATATAGTTGTACTCACTCGCAGCACTTTTACTCATCTTTTTCGTAGGATCATCAAGTCCCATAATACGCATACCATCAGAACGAATATCCGCACGCGGCACAACAAATGTCTCACCAAACTGCTTATTAAATCGACGTGCAAGCGTACGCGTAAGCTCAACATGCTGTCGCTGATCATCACCCACCGGCACAACCTCAGTGTCATACAGGAGAATATCTGCTGCCATAAGCACAGGGTAATCAAAGAGTCCGACACTAGAACGCTCAGAACCTTCTTTGTCACTCTTGTCTTTGAACTGTGTCATTTTTTCCATATCACCCATACGTGCCACAGTATTAAGCACCCAACATAGCTCCGCATGTGCACCCACATCACTCTGCACAAAAATCGTCGATCGATCTGGGTCAATCCCCGCCGCAAGGTACACACGTGCAACATCCAAAATACTCTGTCGCAGCACACAAGGATCCTGCGCCACTGTAATCGCATGTAAATCTACAATACAAAAAACTGCCTCATAATCATCTTGCAAAGAAATCCAGTTTCGTACTGCACCCAGATAATTCCCTAAATGCAAATTCCCAGTAGGTTGGATACCACTAAACAATCGTTTTTTTTCACTCATACTGCAATAGCCCATTAATGCATAAACACTTCCCTTCTATCTCAGAATTATAACACTACTCGCACTGTATTTGAATATAAATAGTACGCTCTCCAAATAGTAAATAAAATAAAAATGCACCTCATAACATAATGGTACATGCATCAAATATTGCACACACATCAAATCAGGATCTCAAAATTTTGCGTAGTGCTTACAATCAATATTTTGATCAAAAAATCACATAAAAATACCCTACAAATGTAGGGTATTTTACTGCAGTATCAAATAAGGTAGAAATTCTAAGCTTCCATAATGATCGGCAAAACCATCGGACGACGAGCTGTTTTCTGAAAGAGAAACTCCCCAATCTGATCACGAATATCATTTTCCACATGACGCCAATCTAGCTTCGTATCAGCACTAGTAGACTGTGCAATAATTTTCTGTACCTTCTTCTTTGTTTCGTTAATGGTTTCAAAGTTGTCTTTGACAAAAACAAAGCCACGAGACGTTACTTGTTGCGAAATAACCTTTTTGCTCTTCGCATTGACAATGACATTTACAACAAACATACCATCTCCAGCGAGCGTCTGACGATCACGCAGTACAACCTGACCTACATCACCGATTCCAAGACCATCCACAAAAACATAACTCGTATCAGCTTTTTCTTTACGAATCTTCGAACCAGTTTTACTAAATTCAAGAATACTACCATTATCGAGAATCGCTACACGACCTTTCGGAAAACCCATTTCTACAGCACGCTTCCTGGCTTCATGCAACATATAATGATTTGCATAAATCGGAACAAAATACTGTGGGTCAACCATTTTAATCACCGTTTCGATATCCTGCGCCGTAGCATGACCTCCCATATGCACATCCATAATATCACTGTGAATCACATTATCACATTTGCGGTAAAGATTATCTTTAAGTCGCTGAATACTCCGCTCGTTACCAGGGATAATAGAGGAAGAAAAGACAATTGTATCATCACGTTGCACCTTAATGAAACGGTGATTTTCCGTAACAATCTTGTTGAGAGCTGCATTATGCTCTCCTTGTGCGCCGGTACACAATACGAGGATTTTATTGTCAGGATACTTTCCCAATTCCTGTGGTGTCATAAATACGTCATCACTGACCTTTATATACCCAAGCTGCTTAGCGATCTCAACATTAGTCTTCATACTATAGCCTTCCAGAAGCACTTTTCGTCCAGTTTTCTCTGTAAACTCCAAAAGACCTGCAATACGCTTGATCTGCGAAGCAAACGTACCAATAATGATACGTCCAGGTGCTTCTTTGATAAGAGTTTCAAGATTACCCTGCATAACTTTTTCACTCTTTGGTGGACGCGTATTAATCGCGCTAAGAGATTCAAGTAGAAGAATACGAGGCTTAGCATACTGATTTAGTGATTCATACGAAATTGCACCGCCTTCAGCTGGATCATGATTAATCGTCCAGTCACCCAGATTAATGGCAGTACCCACTGGTGTTTCGAGTGCAATGCCCATACAATCCATAATCGAATGATCCACTTCAAAGAAATGAGCTTTAAACGCCCCAAATGTCATTTTTTTATTGATATCTTTAACACTGATGGCTTTAATATTCTTTGCGCCACCCGGATTACCATCTTCCAGTTTTTTCTTGATCATCGCAAGTGTCAAATCACGCGCAACAATTGTCGGATATCCCAATTGCTTCAGCACCACAGGAGCAGCACCAATATGATCGAGATGACCATGTGTAAACATCACAGCACGAATATTACGTTCCTTTCCACGAAAATAACTGATATTTGGAACGATATAATCGATACCATGCATATCTTCTTCAGCAAACTGCATACCAATATCCGTAATGATAATATCACTTTTACCACCACCAGTACCATATTCAATAGCAATACAATTGCGACCGACCTCTTCATTGCCACCTATGGGAATAATACGCATCACGTCCTTCTCAATTGGTGGAATTTTAGGAGCATTTTGCTCACCATTAGCTGCAGTAACATCCAAAAGGCGCTCAGCATTCGTTTGTGGTTGACCAAAACGACCACGACCACCACGCTTACGCGCACCTTTCTTCTTGGTGGATTTTGCAACATGTTTCGTTGTTTTTTTACTAGCGTGCTTTTTAGGATTTTTCTCCACATGCTTTTTGGAGTGCTTTTTAGGACGTCTGCTACTACGATCATCTTTCTGTGGTGTACCATCCAAAGTTGTTGGAGAGACACTACGACCCAGTGCAGCATCGCGACGCGCCTGATCAATATCAGCTTGATTTTGGTTTTTTGCATTACTGCGAAGCTCTCCATCTTTGGGGGAAGAATGACGATTGCGATTGCGAGCACTCTGTGCATTTTTTTGGGCACGACGACTTGGCACGTGAGAACCACTTGTGTCCCGACGTGCACGATTATTAGAAGACCCAGTCATCGCCTGTGAAGTCTTATTTGTTTCATTCATAAATTATATTCTATCGCATCACAATAATCTGTGATGCGCTAATTACTTGCGGATAATATAGATGTATAGCAAAATTCAAAAAGCATCCACAAACAGATTTTCACCAAAAATCACAAATGCTCTAACCATGTAAAGACAATTGAAAAATTTGCGCTATACAAATCACACACAAACAAAGAGAAACATCTCTTTATTCATCGTTAAAATAAGGAATACGCACAGTAAAAAGAAAGAATCGACCAATCAATCTCACATAAACCCAAAGCGGGATCATGCTCTACCATTCATATTTTATTTGTCTTCGGTGGAGATGTGAGCTCCAGACTAGCCACCAGAAACACAAAGTTTCAGCTACCAAAGATCGACACTATGCTTCTAGTAGAACCACGTCCACTGAAAGAAGTATCAATTACCTATACAATATAGCATACCAAACGACCAACGTCAATGTCAGCATCGATATTATAAAGGGCAAAAATCATGACAAAGACTACGATCCAATATACCAAGCAACACCTTCGTACAGCCAATTCGAATCATCAGCAATAATCGTATCACGCTCAGCGAGACTAGATGTGTAGAAATGATGTTTATATACTTCACTCCAGAAACGGTACACCGGCTTACGCTCAGAAGAATCTGTCAAATAAACATAATATGCAATCCCTTCATATCGCCAGTTCGAATCAGTCTCCACAAGCGCCTTCTCATCAACACTTGACGTATAGAAGTGCCCTTTATATGTTTCACTCCAAAAACGATACACAGCAGAAGCCCCACTAGTAGAAGCCTCTTCGACAGCATATGCTACTCCCTCATACTGCCAATTCGAATCTGAACGTTCCAATGCTTCCTTTTCTGCAACACTGGTAGTATAAAAATGTCCTTTATAAGTTTCACTCCAAAAGCGATATAGTGATTGAGAAGAGTGTGAAGTAGGATCAGCTGGCTCCTTTGGTGGAAGTGGACCTGAATCTTGTGGTGTACGAGGGACAATTTCCATGGTAGCAACATCTCCTACCCAATCATATGCCTGCGTTCCATCAGGTGAAGTAAATAATACGCTCACAGTATATTCACCCACAGGAAGAAAAAAATCTACGTCATACAATTTTTCACTACCAGCAGCAATACCCTCCTCAGGAAAAACCTGATCGTATTGTGTATAATGCGATCCATCCAAAGAACGAACTTCAAAATGAATCGAAAAAGTATCAGTTCCAGAACGATTACCAACACGCGTCACAAGCTCAACAGGCGTACCAAGATAATACGGCGATGATGTGGCAATAGTTGTACTCACATGATGCGGATCCACATCATAGCCACCATCGTAAGGCTCAGTAACAGTAATCACTTCTGTCGCAACAGCACTACGTCCGCCACCGCGCACTGTAAGACTTACAGGGTATTCACCAACAGCATTAAAAGTGTGCGTAGTCTGTGCACCAGACGCGCTATTACCATCACCAAAATCCCACGTATACTCGAGCGAAAGACCATCTGGATGCGTCGAAGCAGTACCATCAAACGCAACCGTAAAAGGTGCTTCCCCATCTGTACCAGAAACGTCAATCACTGCCTGCGGTCCATCCGTGTACATAATGCGCGAAAGCGTACTCTTAAATGTTGTATACGAAAAAGTAAGGACATAGATAATACCGTCTGGCGATGTAACAAATTCCACAGGTTTTTCAAAATCTGACGCAAAAGTAGTGACATCACTTTCTGGGATAGCCGTCCCACCATCAAGCGTCATATGCTTCATAAAATTGAGTGCAAAATCGCCAAAAACGTACTGATGACGAAAAGAAGGGGGATACATTGCACTTGTTGCAAAAGCACCACCTGTAATCGCACCAATTTTACCGTGATCCGTCTGTACATGATTATAAACATACACGGGTTCTGTGATCGACGTCGTGATTGGGCAACCAGAAAAATGACTATAGCCAACATTTTCTATATCTCCTTCACGACAAGGCCATCCATAATTTTTCCCAGGCTCAACAAAATCAAGCTCCTCTCGCTCACCCCACCCCACATCAGCTACGTAAAGATCGTCGGTACCTGGACGAAAGTTAAAACGGTATGGATTTCGTAAACCATATGCAAAAACCTTTGAACGATTATCAGCGGCATCACCAGTATAAAAAGGATTGTCTGATACACCTGTACCATCCGTATTAATACGGAGTATTTTTCCACTCAAGTGATCGAGATCTTGAGAGCGAAATGCATGAGGATCACTAAAAGTGAAACCAGCTCCATCGCCTGTAGAGACATATAATTTCCCATCAGCACCAAAACGCAAACCACCTACAGTATGACTCCATGCATCGGATGCAATACAGTCACTCCCCTTTGCATAGTCGGCGCAAGACGGTTTTTGTGGCGTACCACGTACAGTACCAAGTATCACTTTTTCTGTAGAAGGATCAGCTGTATCACCATCAACTGTCACACGCACAACACGTGCAGTTTTTTTACCATCAGGGTTAGATGAATCATTTTCAAAAGTATAGCTAAGATAGATATATCCGTTAGCAGAAAATTGCGGATCCACTGCAATGCCAATAAGCCCACGATCTGTATATCCAGAGCTTGTCTGCGAAGAAAGATCGATGAGCGGAGTAGTTAAAAGTGTGCCATCAGCTTCTGCTACGCGTACCACACCTTCTTTTTGCGCTATAAAAATACGACCATCTGGAGCAAAGGCAATAGAAGTAGTCGCAGTCATATCAGCCGTCACAGTTTCCAAAGAAAAACCTTCAGGCAGTCCTGTAGCTGCCTGCACAGGCGCACTAGCAAAAAAGAGACTCAATGCTACAACAGACACAAAAAGTAATTGTTTCATGAGAAAAAATATAAATTCGTTATAAATTCACTATATAAGTTAACTGTATATAATATCATATAATAATAAAAATGTCAATAACAAAAAATGCATTTTCAGTAAATGAGGACTTGACACACGTGAGTGTAATTTTATGCAAAATCGAGGCTTTTCATGAGTCATAGTCTACCTATGGTGAGTGAAAAACGGAGATTTTAACGACAAAGCACACCAAATGCGTAAGTCCTATAATATAACTCCTATACTACGTTAAAATAATGCTCAATATCTCATTTTTACATAAAAAAAATGATAAATCAAATCAAAAAGCGTATCAATTTCAGAACGACTGATTGCTCATACGCAGCAATTCTGGGCTGAAAATCAGAAATAATAATCCATCAATAGTAGTTCAGTCAATCAGATATTATTCAAGACTCGTCTCCCATAGATTTACAAATTTTTTGTTATATACAGCACTTCCTAGCCACGCCCAGTTTG
>CALIRC010000058.1 GCA_938044295.1 Minisyncoccota bacterium | reverse complement strand
ACCCCCGACTCAGGTTTTGGAGACCTACGTTATACCACTTAACCAATCCCGCCTACCTAAATTTTCATCTGCGATGAAAACTTGGGCAGGCATGCCATACTGGTAGATATGACCTTGTACAATAACTTTTGAGCCAACACGCAGATTTGAACTGCGGACCTTTTCCTTACCATGGAAACGCTCTACCAACTGAGCTATGTTGGCTTATATATACAGATTAACATAAAAGCGACACAATTGCTGTATTGGCCGCTTTTATTCTTCGGTGGGCCAAGACGGATTCGAACCGCCGTAGACCGAAGTCGTCTGGTTTACAGCCAGATGCATTTGACCACTCTGCCATTGACCCTATACAAAATAAAAGATCAAAAATAAAAAATCAAAATTGAATCTTTGATCTTTTATCTTTAATTTTTGACCTGTAACTGAGCCACTTGTCAGACTTGAACTGACGACCTGCGGTTTACAAAACCGATGCTCTACCAACTGAGCTAAAGTGGCAATACTATTATTTATTCTCCCCAGACAATAAAATGGGTACAGAGACTATTTTACAGGAAATCCCCTGATGTTGCAAGAATGCTTACCCTAGGACACGATCGAGGTTCTTCATTGCTTCTTGTGCACGTCTGTGCCTTGGGTCTAGTCTGAGTACATACTTATAACATTCGCGTGCATCCTCAAAATTTTGCTTCTCCATGTAGAAATCACCGAGTCGCTCGTAACCATCTGGGTTTTGCGGATCATTTTCTACTGCTTGAATGAGATGGGCCTCTGCAGGATTGTTGGTACTTCTTTCTCCACCGTTATCAGTTTCACGGTGATAGTTAAGTATAATCTCTCCCATACGCGACATGCGCTGTCTTTGCGTGTCTTCATCGGTTGCAAAATCCTGCTGCATTTTCTTTTCGTGGTATTTGTTTGTTCTTGCTTCTTCTACTGCTGCTGTGATTCTTCTCTTCTGTGCAAGTTTCTCGGTTTTATCCTTGATTGTACGAATTTTTTGCGTTGCTTGATCCGTGTAGCTTTTGAAGCGACTTGGTTTTTTGGTAGGAAGAGATTTTTCTATGTAGAGATCTTGTTCCTCTGCTTGTCGCATTGCACGAGAAATTAGAACGATCAAAAAACCGATAAGAATGATGATGATGATAGGTGGAATGATCAATTCGATCATAAATTGATATTAGGAAAGAAAACCATATTTCTCGAAAGGTTCTACAAACAATTATACCCTAGAGGGCGAATCGCTCAAAACTTCCGATTTCAATTTTTTCTCCGATTTTAATGATTGATTCATTCAGTAGATCTTCGATTGTTTTTTCAGAATCTTTTACAAAAGCTTGTGTAAGTAACGCTGACTCTTCTCGGAATTTTTTCTCCTTTCCTTCGAGAATTTTGTCCATGATGTCTTTTGGTTTTCCTTCTTGCGCTAGTTGTTCACTCCAGATTTCTCTTTCTTTGGCAATCTGTTCGTCACTAACCTCATTTGGTGAAAGACATGTTGGTGCAGATGCGGTTATATGCATAGCGATATCGCGTGCTAATTCTTGAAAAGCCTCGTTGCGTGCGACGAAGTCAGTTTCACACATCACTTTGACCATAGCACCGATTTTTTGATTGGAATGGACATATGTACCAATCACTCCTTCGTGTGCGCTGCGATCTGCTTTTTTCATTGCTTTGTCTCCTCCTCTTTTTCGGAGAATTTCAATAGCTTTTTTCTCATCTCCCTCTGCTTCTGTCAATGCTTTTTTAACTTCTACAATACCTGCGCCAGTTTGTTCTCGGAGCGCTTTGATTTGTTCTAGTGTACTCATGTTTGTTTTTTTACAATTTACCTTCTAACGCAAAAGTGATCGATGTTTATGCCTTTAACTTTTTCGCAATATGTCCAAAAACATATTTCAGTGAGGAAAGTGCATCGTCATTTGCTGGAATAGGATAATCTACATGCTCAGGATTGACGTTTGTGTCGGAAATACCGATCACTGGAATGCCCAGTCGTGTGGCTTCCTTTACTGCGAGATGATCCACTTTGATGTCCGTTACAAATACTGCTCCCGGTAGCTCTGACATAGATTCAATCCCGCCCATACGCCTTGTAAGTTTTTCTAACTCTTCTTGTTTTTTGAGTCGTTCGAGTTTTGTGTATTTACCTAGCTCATCTTTTTCAAATTGACCTCTGAGCTCTACCATATGTTTAATGCGAGTACGAATACTATTGAAATTGGTCAGAGTACCACCAAGCCATCTTTCTATGACATAAGGGTTTTCTGTGAAATCTGCAATGTCAATAACAAAGTTTGCTGCCTGTTTTTTTGTTCCGACGAAAAGAATTTTTTTGCCACTACTATTTATTTCTGACATGAATTCTAGAGCTGTTTCAAACAAGGGTAAGCTTTTTCCAAGATCGATAATGTTTACATTGTTGCGAGTTGTAAAAATGAAATCGTTCATTTTGGGATTTCGACGTGATTTTGGGTGTCCGAAGTGCACACCAGCTGCCAGCATTGATTCCATACTTAAATGATGTTTTTCAAAATCAAAACCAGCAAAAATATTTGATTTTTGCGTCTGTGCGTCTTTTGACGCGTTTTTTTCATCTGACATATTTCCTTATAGTTATATACAAAAGTGAATTCTGAAGTTTATTACGACTCACTTAAAATGGTCGCAGGAAAAAACTTCACTTGCTTTTGTATGAGATATTATTACAACTTATATTATAGGAAAATGCTTTTTATGTCAATAATTTTGGGTTTTCTCTGGATTTTTCCTCTTTTTTTTAGACTTGCTAAATCTCTTTGCCTATGCTATTATTTCTCTACTTAGAGCAGTGTGATAAACGTCCATTTGCGTTTTGGTCACATTAGAATAATTATCAAAAGTTTTATATGAAGAAAGATATTCACCCAGAGTACTTCCAAGATGCAAAGATGAATTGTTCTTGTGGTAGTGTGTTCCAGACGGGTTCAACTGTTAAAGAACTCTCAATTGAGACATGTTCACAGTGCCATCCATTTTTTACTGGTAAGCAGAAAATTGTTGATTCCACTGGTCGCGTTGATCGTTTTAAGAAGATTTCGGAAAAAGCTTCAGAAGCACAGAAGAAAAGAACACATGTGCAGTCAAAGGAGGCAAAACAAGCACAAAAAATCAAGAAGCAAGAAGAGAAATTGGCTGCTTAATGTGAGAGAGGAATACCTTTTCAAAGGTATTTTTTTCTATCAATATTCTTATATTATGCTTGACTGATCCCTGAAACAGTTATGACCACATGGATTGCTCGTTGCTCTGAAACCGAGGAGAGTACATGTGAATGATTTTTTGTTATAGATGACTTACTGTATTTAATGAGTTTTACTTCCCCTTATGCTTGATGTTATTGCACAAGTTAAAGAAGAGTGTGCGCAAATCGATGCAAAACTCCAGAGTGTCACGCACTCTGATGAGATTCGTATTCTTGGTCAAAGACGCTCTGAACTTCAGCCAGTTATTGCGAAGATTTTTGAATATGAATCTGTTCGCAAGGCTATGACAGATAATGCTGAAATTATTTCTACTGAGACTGACGAGGAGTTTAGAGAGCTTGCTGTATCTGAAAATGCAGAGCTTGCTGCGCGCCTTCCTCAGATTGAAAAAGATTTAGAAATTCTTCTTTTACCTAAAGATCCAAATGATTTCAAAAATATCATCGTAGAGATTCGCGCAGGTGCAGGTGGCGATGAATCATCTCTTTTTGCAGCAAGTCTTTTGCGTATGTATACACGTTTCAGTGAAATTCGTTCGTGGCAGATGGAAGTTATCTCAGAAAGTCGTAGTGAGGTTGGAGGTTTCAAGGAAGTCATTATCGCGATCCAAGCCCCGCATGGTGTAACACCCGTTTATGCAGATTTACGCTATGAGTCTGGTGTCCATCGTGTGCAGCGTGTACCGGAGACAGAAAAACAAGGTCGTATACATACTTCCACTGCTACAGTTGCTATTTTACCCGAAGCAGAAGAAATTGATCTCGAAATTAGTTCGAAGGATTTACGTATTGATACATTTGCGTCTTCAGGGCCTGGAGGACAAAGCGTGAATACGACAATGAGTGCAGTTCGAATAACGCATCTACCGACTGGAACCGTTGTTTCTTGTCAGGATGGTAAATCACAGCATAAGAATAAGGATCAAGCAATGAAAGTGTTGCGTTCTCGGATTCTTCAAAAAATGGAAGATGATCGTGTTAATGAAGTTGGCAGCGCACGACGCACACAAGTAGGTACTGGAGATCGTAGTGAAAAAATCCGAACCTATAACATACCGCAAGATCGTATTACTGACCATCGGATCAAAAAAAGTTGGAGTAATGTAGATAAGGTTTTATCTGGTGACTTGGAGCCAATTATCACAGCACTCAAAGAAGAGGATGTAAAGCTGATGTTGGAAAAAAATTCAGACTCTTAATAAAAGAAAGAGATCCTCACGTTAAAGACGCATGCACAATGAGTGATATAATCAAAATAACAGTTAGTGGGATGATCGTTATGATATAAATCGCTTCGTTCTTTGTGTTAATAATCCCACGTGTTACCTCATGAAGATAGTGTTGTAGTTCCTCTATCATAATGTATTTACATTAAAACTTATCTGAAAGATCAATTGCTAGTCTTCTGTATTAATCTCTGCATTTTTGTAGCACTTTTGTCCTTTTTGTAAAATCGTTTCAGTGAACGCGTTGCAACCTTCATTCGTACAGCATACTCCATTAGTATTGTCAGGTATGCCATCACTATCACTGTCAAGAAATACTGAAAAAGCATATTTCCCTTCTTGTATGTTGGATCCCGCGTACGTACCGTACATATATCCATTACTTTCTATACTTGGCCATGTGTGATTTGACCATGATGCAGTGCGTCCAGATGAGCCACAAATTGCAGTGCCACTTACGGGCTGTCCTGTGATAGTGCTGTCGCCCGTACAATTTGTACTTGTGATTCTGTCATCTTCTAGTCCAGCACAAAAAAGCACTCTCTTTTGTGCATTGCACACTTCAATCGCGTTTTGTGCGGTTGATACCTGTCTTAGTACAGCGCCGTATTTTGCTCGATGTTTAGCTGTTGCGAAATTTATGAAAATAATTGCAATGATCAGTCCGATAATGGTAAGTATTAGGAGGAGTTCTATCAGAGTGAAACCTTTTTTATTTTTTATCATATAGCCTATTATACACCATATATGCATGATTATAAATTTACACCTCAGTATTTCATTTCTCATTTTTCCTCATTACCACGTCATGAGATAGAAGAAATCATATGTGTACTTTGTGATATTGACCAAATACGGATTCTTGTGAATCCTGACTTGGCACTCTCTGAGTCGTGTTTTAAGATGATTTCACAGGCACTAGCACAGAGATCTGCTGGTGTTCCACTCAGTTATATTACGCACTCTCGCAGCTTTTATGGACGAGACTTTTATGTAGACTCATCTGTACTTATTCCTCGTCCAGAATCTGAACATATGGTCGATCTTGCTCTTGCTACTATTTCACAATGTACTACTGAATCTGTTCGTGTCACTGATCTCGGCACTGGTAGTGGTAACCTGATTATTACGATGTTACTTGAATGTGATCATTTATACCCACCTCCTTCTTTCTATGGTTACGATATCTCTCCAGATGCTTTAGCTGTTGCTCGCAAGAATGCTCGTATCCATGGTGTGTCTGATGCTGTTTCTTTTCAAGAAAGTGATCTTTTCGCATCTCTAGTCAAACAAGAGCAGGATATAGCAGAAACTGTTCCTGATACTCACATCATCCTTGCTAACCTTCCTTATGTTGATATCGAAACAAAACATGACTTACTGTCGACAAAAGATTCGTGTGAGCTTGTACATGAACCCGAGATAGCTCTATGGTCTAGTGATGCTGGACTTTCTCACTATAAGAGACTCATTAGCCAACTTAAGACAATTTCCCCTCACCTAGCTAATCAGCAAATTACTTGCTTAATGGAGATTGATCCTCTTCAAGAAACTTCCCTCGTTGCATATATATTTTCAATTTTTCCATCTGCTAGCGTAACCTTTCATAAGGATTACAGAACAATGATTCGTGTCTGTGCTTTTACTATTGTTCTCCACTAGTCACTCATTAATCAGACATTTTTACCTCTTCTGTCGGATGCTATTTTATATTTAAGTAGAGTACCATTCTCAATTTAGCCTTTCGCCTACCAGTGATAAGTGAGGGCTGGGCATCTGTCACAATAGTTCATTTTCATACAAAAAAACCTCATGTTGAGGTTTTTTTGTATGTCGTGATTTTAAATAATCATGGAACATGAATCTGTTCCTCCTCCTGATTATTGATTTATTTCTATCGACGACGACGCACTGTTTTTCGTTTTGCGACTTTACGCTTTGCTACTTTTCGTTTAGCAACTTTACGCTTTGCTACTTTTCGTTTAGCAACTTTACGCTTTGCCGTTTTACGTGCTGGCTTTCGCTTTGCTACTTTTCGTTTTGCGACTTTACGCTTTGCTACTTTTCGTTTTGCGACTTTACGCTTTGCTACTTTTCGTTTAGCAACTTTACGCTTTGCCGTTTTACGTGCTGGCTTTCGCTTTGCTACTTTTCGTTTTTTTACTGGCATATTGTTTCACCGTCCTTTCTATTTTAGTTTTATATTCGCATTTATTGCTTCAAAACAATATTTGTTTTGTATATTTATTATAGAGATTTTTTTGCATTTATACAATAATATTTTTGTGCGTTATACACAGGCTCACTTTTCACTTTGAATTTTTTCTTTTTGTTTTTTGTATTTTTCTTGTTATGTAATGTACTTTTTTTCATATAGTAAAATGCTTTTAATTTCATATACATTGAAAGAGTTTGTATAAACTTGAGTACCGATTGAGATAAGATTTTTTGTATTCTTACTCTAACGAATATGATTTATTTTCTTTTGTGTAATATCAATGATTTGTGATGGCTTCGCATTAAGACTTCTTCCATATGCGAGATAATAGTCAACTTTTTTTCCAAAATATTTTTTTGCTTCACTAATTGTTCTTGCTGGTGCTTTCCCTGGGAGATTTGCACTTGGTGCTATAAGTGGTCCTGTTGCTTTTAGTAGTATTAATAATGCTCTACTGCGCTTTGTCTTTTGTGATGGAATTCGAAAAGCAAGTGTGCCCAGTCCTCGATGTAGATATGCATATTTTTCTAATGGACATCGCACGATAAAGGTCGTTGGATTTTTATCTTTCTTGCTTAGTATAAATTTTTCTTGAGTTCTGTCTATTTTTATACCGAATTTGTCCAGTTCTTTTATATCTGCGATTAGTATAATACACGCCTTATTTTTTTTTCGTTTACGGACTTTGTACAATTTTTCTACTACTTTCTTATTTTGAGCAACAGCAAAGACACCGTATATTGTATCGGATGGCATCACAACAATGCCACCATTCTGTAAGACTTCTAACACTTTTTTATGTTTTTTTTCCATGTTTTTACTCTAAAACTTTACCTGGTTTTTATAAGCTATTTCTGCATGTCTAAAACAATCTGTTGTGTGGTCGTTTACCATGCCAACGGCCTGCATATAAGCATATAAAATTTTTGAACCAACAAATGTGAAGTTTCGCTTTTTGAGATCTTTTGAGATTGCCTCCGAGATTTCTGTGCTTACTGGTATATCTCTTGCTTTTTTAAAAATATTTTGTCGCTGTTTATGATCTACAAAGCTCCATATGTAATAGTCAAAGCTACCGTACTCTTCTTGTATATTTATGAATGCAATTGCATTTTTGCGGACACTGTAGACTTTTTTCTTATTACGAACAATTGAAGTGTCATGTAGTATGTTTTCTAGCTCTACATCACTGAACTTTGCAACTTTGGCGGGAATGAATTTTGCAAATCTCCTTCTATAACCTTCACGTTTTGCAAGAATAGTTGCCCATGAGAGTCCAGCCTGAGCACCTTCTAGTACGAGAAATTCAAAAAGTATCTGATCATCATGTGTGGGCACTCCCCATTCCTTGTCATGGTATGCCATGTACGCATCGTCGACACCTTCACTCCACTTACACCGCTTATTTTCTTTTCTTGAATTGCTCATGTGTACTTATTATCAATCATTTGTTCCTCAGATAAGATTAATGACGTCATTTTATACTTTCAACTTTGAATGATTATCTGCAAATATGATCATTGGCCTATAGTACTTATCATGCGGTTGCACAATCTGATGGAAGTACATTTTTTTGTAAGAGTTAGCATACATAGTGCGTGCATCTACGTACTGTTGTGTGTATTTATTGATTATAGCATTTGCAGTATACAGATATCACAATATGTCTACCAGTCATTTTGTCGGGAGGTATTTCCTGCATCTTCCTTGTATATAAATACGCTACCCTACGTCTACATAAAACTCGCCTTTAGGCGAGTTGTTTTCTTTCAAAATGTAGTTTTTGTCCAGTGTGTTGCTTATACCAAATTCCATTGGCAACTTTCTGTGGGGACTATTGCAATTCACTTTCTCGTCTAGAGTTTTTAGTCACATGTAGCGATTCAAACAGAGAATGGCAGTCTACCTACATGCATCTGGTTGAAGATCGTTTTTCTAACGTTTACTCCATTGCGGTGAACGACGCGCTTTGCGAAGTCCTGGTTTTTTTCGCTCTACTACTCGGGCATCGCGCGTGAGAAGTCCCTGAGCTTTCAATACTGGCTTAAGTCCTTCATCCATCTTAGTAAGAGCACGAGCAAGTCCTAACCGTATAGCCTGTGCTTGTCCAGAAATACCTCCTCCACGTACTAGCACGCTTACACCATACCTTCCCTCCATTCCACTCACACGAAGTGATTCTAAGAAAATATCCCATTCGTTTGATGTTGGGAAATAGTCTTTCATTAGTTTTTCATTTACAACATAAGCTTTTTCATCCGCTCCTTCATATTTATAGATTCGCACCTGAGCTACAGCGGATTTTCGTCGCCCAACAGCGTAAAAATATTCACCATCAAAAGAGACCAGACTTGTATTGACTGACTTCTTTTGTGAACGTGTACTTTGTTTTTCTTTGCTTGCTTTTACTGCTGTCTTAGTTGCCATAGTTGTTTATTTGTGATTATTTCACTTGCTCCTTAGATTTGTCTATATTTATTCCGTGCGTATGTTTGTCGTCATTATACACATGCAGACGTCGAATCATGCGATTTGCAATCTTGTTCTTTGGAAGCATTCCTTTTACAGCATGTTCGATAATTTTTGATGCATCTTTTTCTCTTTGATCCCCAACGGAAATACTCTTAATACCTCCTGAATAGCCTGTGTGTCTATAATATTTCTTGTCTAGCTCCTTGTTGCCAGTTACTTTTACCTGTGCTGCATTTATGACGACAACAGTGGCTCCTGCATCTATATGCGGGGTGTAATCTACACGATCACGACCACTCAAAACACGAGCGATTTCAGTCGCCATACGTCCGAGTACTTTTCCCTTTGCATCAAATAAGTATGTTTGCCGATCCATAGTGATAAATTATGACGTTTTTTTAGATGTTTTTTCTGTGGATTTTTTTTTGATTTCTTTCTCTTTATCAACAAATTCAATAATTGCCATTTTCGCACCATCACTTTTGCGTGGAGAAAGTTTTACAACGCGTGTGTACCCACTATTGCGACTTTCAAATCTTGTGAGCATTGACTGTGATAGTTTTTTAATTGCGACTAAAGGCATATCTCCCTCAAGTTTCCGCACAAGCTCCATCTGTGGATTTTTACTTTTAGTTGCCCTTTTTGCGCGTGTTATCATGCGATCAATGGCACTTTTAAGCTCTTTCGCTTTGGCTTCTGTAGTTTCCATACGTTCACGAAGCACAAGACTACCTAACATTGTCCTCTGAAGTGCCTTTCGTCCCGCACGTTTTCGTCCAAATTGTCTTCCTGATTTTCGATGTTTCATATTCCTATCTTAGTACGCTTTGCAACGTGAATCATTTAAGCCTCCTTTTCAATCTCATCTTTTGTTCCCTGTATAGCACTAAACTGGTCGTTTAGAATATCAACAGCGTGGCGAAAAGCTGCGTCTGGAGCTATACTTCCATCTGTCTGTATTTCTAATGTTACTTTTTCATAATCCGTTCTTTTTCCGACGCGCATATTTTCTACAGAGAAATTTACTCGACGGATTGGTGTATAAACAGCGTCGATTGCAATAGCGCCAAGTTCTATTTCTTCGCGAATTTGTTGTTCGACAGGTATGTACCCCATTCCTTTCTCTACAACAAGTTCTATCTCAAGTGTTGTTTTTTTATCTGTGATGTTACAGATGACTTGCGAAGGATCGACAATGTCTACGTCTGCTGTTTTTTCAATGTCGCCTGTTGTCACTGGTCCTTCTTTGCTTTTTTTGAGCTTTAGCTTCACCGCCTCTTGTGAATGTACTGTAAAGTCAAGTGCTTTTAGATTCAATACAATTTGGACAACATCTTCTTGGACTCCATCGATTGCAGAAAATTCGTGAGCAACGCCTTTAATTTTGACTGCGGTAACTGCTGACCCCTCAAGTGACGATAGTAGTACACGTCGAAGTGCATTTCCAAGTGTCGTTCCATATCCTGGATAACATCCTTGGATCTCAATGGTGCCAGTGTGGTTTTTTGCTTTAGTATATTCAACCTTTTGTGGAAGCGAAATGTTTGACATAGTCGTAGCTTATTATTTTTTTTATAAATCGTGTAGGTCCACGAAAAATGTTATTTGGAATAAAACTCTACAATAACTGAAGCATCAATGTTTGCGTCAAAATGATCCTTACTAGGTAGAGTGAGAATTTTTCCTGTCATCACCTTTGCGTCCATTTGCATCCAAGAAGGTACATTTTTCTTAGCTTTTGTGTATTGTTCCTGATTCTTAAAATAGCCGTTTTTAGCTTTGTTTGGGTTTAGTGAGACTTCGTCACCTACCTTAACTGCATATGAAGGAATCGTTACTTTTTTTCCATTCACATAGATCATTCCATGATTGACTATTTGACGTGCTTGTGGTCGCGTATTTGCCAAGCCAAGACGGTATGTGACATTATCAAGTCTCTGCTCTAACCTTGCAAGTAATAAATCTCCTGTAACACCTGGCTTATTTTTTATGTCTTCATAGTGCTTACGAAACTGCTTTTCGAGAATACCATAGACGTATTTGGCTTTTTGTTTCATGAGTAATTGCTTTCCATACTCACTGATGTTTCTGCCGAATTTTTTTCCATGCATACCAGGAGCGTAGCCTTTGCTCGCTAAAATCTTGGCATACTTGTCATTGCCGTAAATGTTTTCGCCGAATCTTCGGCAGATCTTTGCTTTTGGTCCTCTGTACCTTGCCATAGTATTACAGTGTTACGTAGAAATAAATGTTATTATAAAGCTATTTTTTTTAGAGCTATACTCGACGTGGTTTTCTTTTGCGACACCCGTTGTGTGGAATTGGTGTAGTATCTTTTATTAGTGAGATATCAAAACCTTGTGCAGCAAATGCACGAATAGCTGCATCTCGTCCGCTACCTACGCCTTTAACAAATACTTGCAATTCTTTTACATTGTGTTTTGCAATTTTTTCTACTACATTTGCTACAACCTGAGAAGCGGCATATGGTGTTGATTTCTTCGCGCCTTTGAATCCAAGAAGTCCTGCGCTTGCCCACCCAAGTGTTGCACCATTAAGGTCTGTAACGGTTACAATTGTATTGTTGTATGTTGATTGAATTCGTACTTGGCCTTTCGTTACTTGACGGTTACCTTTCTTTTTCTTCGGTGGCAAAACTGCAGTTTTAGCTACTTCTTCATGCGTAGTATTTGCTTCAGTTGCAGTTTTTGATGCGACTGGCTTTTTTTCTTCGGATTGTGCTTTCGAATCAGTCATAGATTTATTGAATTGGACGTTTAACTTGAGTTGTCTTAATTTCTAGGTCTTTGATACAGCAATCTTTCCACTACCCATTGTAACGCGTTTATTTCCACGTACAGTTCGATTATTTGTCTTTGTTCGTTGCCCTCGTACCGGTAGTTTTTTCTGATGTCGCGTACCTCTGTAACAACCGATATCTACTAGACGTCTGATATTCATTTTCACTTTATATCGTAGCTCACCTTCTACATTGTAGTCTTTTTCAATTTTTTCACGAAGCTTCTGTGCATCAGATTCAGAGATATCTTTTGATCGTATGTTTGGATCGATACCCACTTCAGAAAGAATTTTCTGACTTGTGCTTCGTCCAATGCCATAGATATACGTAAGAGCAATTTCAATACGTTTATTATCTGGAATGTTTATACCTGAGATACGAATCATAGGGATGACGTGAATTATTAGTGTTTTTTAGCCCTGTCTTTGCTTATGTTTTGGGTTTACGCAAATAACATAAACACAGCGACTGCGTCTTATCACTTTACATTGCTTGCAAATCTTTTTGACTGATGCTCTGACTTTCATAAATATTTTCTATGGTTTTTTGGTGTGACATTGTAATTCAAAGTCTTTTCGTGATACGTCCCTTAGTGAGGTCGTAAGGACTCATGTCTAGGACTACACGATCCCCAAGGAGAAGGCGGATATAGTGTACTCGCATTCGACCTGAGATATGAGCAAGAACTTCATGTCCATTGTCAAGCTTAACGTTAAATGTTGCATTTGGTAGCATTTCTGTTACGACCCCTTCCATCGTTATTGTTTCTTTTTTTTTGTCTTTTTTGTCCATGATTATTATGAAATCTGATGGTCTTTGTAAATAATTTTGTCAGATGACCTTTTGTTGTGTTGTTATTTTGGTTTGTATAGTTATTCCCTCCCTTAGGAAAGGTTATTGTAGCACAAAAAATTAAGAGGGGTTTTTGGTCGTCATTCATTCCTAAATCCTGTATTCTAGTGAAAAACCTCTTAGTGCTATGTGCAATCTTTACTTGTATAACCATACTACCAGACCATTGAAATCTGTCAAGTGCACATCATTTTTTGCTGCAAATTGTTTTTTTTGTTCCTGGATTTCAAAATAGTTTAAGACATGAGAGTATTGATGCGTATTTGCTATTATTCATTTTTAGTTGATTCTTCTGTTGTGATTCTTGTCATCCACTTGTACCTTGAGAATCGGTCTCCGATTGAACTTGGGAATGGTGGATAGGTTTTAATGGAGATGTCATTTACATAAGGGTACTTCTCTTTTAGAATTTCCTTAATTTCGCTGTGTTTTTTTCCCCTGAGAGCGTCTTGAAATTTATCCTTGTCGATAGTTGATTCTCTTTTTAAATCCATACTTAATTTGAGATCGATTTTCTCGTCTTTGAAATCTGTATTTATAGTATCGTAATTTATTTCATTTCTTGAAATATTTTCTAATCCCTCTGGTCCATTTTTGATGATGGAGAGGAGATCCGATTCGCTAAAGATCAATGCTTTGACATCTGCAGTAATTATATAGCTTGCTTCGTCAGATGGTGTGTCTTCTTGTTGTGTACTTTCTGATCGGGAGATGTCATAACTGATTGCATCGGGTAGCAACACTTCTTGTTCACGCACGAGATCTTTCAGTTGTGAAGCAAAATATTCTTCAATATCTGCTTGTGCTTGACTTTGCACTTTATCAAGATCGTCTTTCGTTACAACCGTACTATCTTTTCCACCCACACTTCCCCCGGTCATTTGAGTTGCACTTGTAGCATAGAAAGCATTGTACTTTTGAGGATTATTTTTGAAACCTGGAATTGTCCACTTTCCTGCTGGCACATTACTTTCAGGACCAGACTTGTCTGCAACCACACTTACAGTTACTTCCCCTGGTATTACTTCACCATCACTCTTTTTTGTGCCTGGTACAGTTGTGTTTTTTTGAATCCTGAAAATGGTACCATCTTCTGCTTGGAAGCGAGTTGTTGCTACAAGACTTTGTGGTTTTTCACTTAGTTCATTGAAAATGGTGATTGTGCCATATGCCTTTGATGCGTCTAAATCTTTTGTTCCTGTCGCTGGAATAGATACTGTTCTAGTAATTTGCTTTTCCAGTAAGCGTAAGGGGATCATTTTTCTTTCTGTGTTGACTTCAGTATTACTTGTTCTTGCGGTAATTGCCATACGCTCACTTGTAGAAGCGTCACCTAGTCTTACTGTAACCGTACTGAGTGGTAACAGTAAAAACGCTATAACACCAATTGTACTTGCAAAAATGAGAAACCAGCCGAACCGATGGATTTTTTTTACCACTGGAGCTTCTTCGGTAAGACTCTCTTTGTACTCTTTTTCTATTTTTGTGTTATATTCTCTCTTTTTTTGTGCTTCGCGTGGCAATTTCTTGCTATGCATAACACTAGAGTCTTGTGCATTTATTTCTGGATGAGAAATGGCTCTAGGATGTTTTTCTGGTAATGAAGTTTTTTTATTATATTTTGGAGATTCGCTTTCTGGCTGCTTAATTTCTTCTTTTACGTGATCAATCATTCTTTCTCGCCACTGTACTTTTTGTGGTGCGACAGATGCTGCTTTTTGTTGTGGCCTACTTTGGGTGTGCGTTGAAGGTCTCTGTCTTGCCATATCCATTGATCCTTGCACTCTCGCTGGATACTTAGGAGGGATTTGTGTAGCTGCGCTACCGTTTGCATTTTCTTCAAGTACGCTAGTAGTTTGTGGTGTATCTACATTGTCGAATTGATCATTTGTTATCACAATATCATCCTCTTGTGTTTTTTCTTTCCATTCTTGTAGAGGTATTGCGGGTATTCCTACACGCCCAGCAAAGGCTATTCCATCGATATCCTGTGTTACAATCATTATTTTCTTGCGTTGTTTTTTGGCTTCCCGCGCAAGTAGTCTAAGATTGATAATACTTTGGAGAACGAGAGAATGTTGCGGTACGATTAGGACAACATTCTGTGCGCGTGCTAAACTGAGTCGACTTATAATTGTCGTAACTTCTTCGTCTGCATCGATGTACAAATTGTAGTACTCGTTTTTCATGTTGAACGTATAGTAGTTAATCCTTACTGTTGTGTAGCATTTTTTATTATACAGGATATTGAGCTGACTTACTAAACCATGTTTTGTTTCTTATTCCTGAATAGATCGCATCGCGCGCCTTAGTATCTGCGCTAAAACGCGCTCTTCATCGACTACCCCAACTACGAGATTTGCAAGTGCGAGAGGTGTTACATCCTGTGGACTTTTTAGTGACTTTGTCGTATCTGTCATAGCTATGACGTCACGCGGCTGTAAGAAGCTTACTTGTGGTGTTTTGCTGAATGGAAGATTGCGCACCCATTCACCCCCTAGCAGTGCTTGACGAAGCTCTGGCAATGCACTTCCCCCTCCACAAAGAAAAATTTGCGACGGCAATAGATCATTTTCAGCAAATTCTGCAAGAGATAATTCTACTCCTCCAAGCCACACGAGTGCATCCTGCGCTACAATTTCATGCACTTTTTCAGCTTGTTCTTGGGTTAGTTGTCCCACAGAATATTTTTGTTTGATTCGTTCAGCTTCATCTGAACTTACACCAAGCTCGTATGCGAGACGTTTTGTAAATGCGCGACCACCGATCGCAAACATCTTTGTTCCTTCGAGTCCTCCATTTCTTACCACTGCAACATCTGTAGTCCCACCACCAATATCGATAAAAATTCCTCCAAAATCTGCTATATTTTCATGTCCTACAGATGATGATACTGCATAGGGTTCTGCAGCTACGCTAATGATTTCTAGTTTCAAATCGTCAGCAATTGTGTGAATTGCACCGAGATGAATCATTGGAGCGTAAGCATTAAATATACCAATAGATACTTTTTTCCCCTGAAAGTTCAGTGGGTTTGTAATACGATAACCATCTATCTTTACGTCTACAATTGCTGCATTTATAAGACGAACATCAACTTCATCTCCTAGTTCCCAAATGATTTGTTCTTTAATTCGTTCGTAGGCTTTCCATTGTACCTTTTGGACGATGTTTTTTAGCTCTGCTAGATCGATACGTTCATCAGGTTGAGGTCTTTCATAATGCACGGTTGTTGTTGTTCCTTTGACGAGCTCTCCCGCAATTCCAATTACAACTTGTTGTACACGTCCTACGTTTGCTTGCTCCTGGGCTAAATCAATTGCTGCACGTGCTGTAGCTATTACGCCACTAATACTTGAGATTGCCCCACTTTGCATGTTTCCAGTGTCTTGTGGAACGCGAGCAGCGCCTATTACAATACCTTTCTTTGTTTTTTCATCTACGGAGAAAACAAGGGCTTTAACGACTTCTGTCCCTATGTCTAATGACAAGTAGTACTTCTCACGATGTTTTTTGTCTGTAAATTTTTCAAGTAATCCCATAGATACGCTATATAGCTTTTTTCATTTGTCACCCCTTATTTGAGTAAGGTAGTTTTGAAGTATTCTGCCTCCTGCTTTATTAAAGTTGATTTTAGGAGTCCTTTGTGAGCTCCATAGTACCCAATTACACTATGACTATTTGCCGCTCCCCACCTCAAACTTTCTTCTATTTCGCTTTTCTTGTGGTGAGCTGCTATGAATCCACTCGCAAATGCATCACCAGCTCCGGTAGCGTCCACTACAGACTGTTGTCTTGTGTCAACGTGATAGCATTTATCTTCTTTTATTGCTAAAGCACCCTCAGGTCCACATGTCATGATTACGGAAGCGTCTTTCCCAGATTGCTTTGCAAGTATTTTGAGTATTTTTTTATCATCCTTGAGATCTTCTTTATTATACTTTGAATCATTACTCAGTACAATCTGTGTAATTATTTCCCGGGCTTCTGTTCTGTTGAGAAAAAGAAGGCTTGCATGGTGTATCAGATCCCAGACCATCCGCGGCTGTGTCTTTATATTGTGCATACTTGGATTATAGATTAGTCGTGTTTTGCTACTAGCAACAAAGTAGTGAATTTGTTTCATGTTGTCAAGTATCTCCTCTCCGTAAAGAGAACCGACAAAAATCCATCCTGGCAATGCGATTTCTTTCAGTTTGAGCTGGAGGTTTTCCCCAACATCTCTATTGACAAAGATTGTTCGCTCGCCTGAGTTTTTGTCGATAAGAATCATTGAGATATCACTGTTTTTTTTCTCTATTTTAACCACATCCGATGTTTCCACTCCTTCCACGTGGAGTGTATTTTTTATCCACTTTCCAACTTCATCATCACCTGTAATGCCGTATGCTGCACCACTAATGCCTAAGCGAGAAAGGCCAACGCTTACATTGCATGCACATCCACCTGGCGCAAGATAACGATCTTCTACATGGATTTTTGCACCAAAGTTAAAAGTCCAGACCCTTTCTTCAGCTGTCTTTTTACTATCTTTTTCAGTTGCTTCCAAAGGAAAGAATATATCCTTTCCCATTGAGCCAATACAAAGAACTGCTTGATTTTTTTTTGATTGCTTTTTCAACATAATTCTATTCTTTTACCCTCATTTGCTTCTGACAACTCCTCACTTCGTTATTACTTATTTTTTCGTCTTTAGTTGTTCTTCGATAGCTAATAGACGGTTGTATTTTGCGAGCCTTTCGCCTCGTGAGAGTGATCCAGTTTTTATATAGTCAGCTTGTGTTCCCACCGATAAATCAGCAATGAAATCATCAATGGTTTCGCCACTACGGTGGGAAACAATTGTTTTGATGTTATTTCTTTTTGCTAGTTGCATACATGCAAGCGTCTCGCTTAAGGTGCCAATCTGATTTGGTTTGATGAGTACTGCGTTACATGCCTTTTTTTCGATTGCTTTTTTTAATCGCTTCTCATTGGTTACTAATAAGTCATCACCAATTATCATCGCCTTAGTTCCAAGTTTTTTATGCATACGACTCCAGCCATCCCAATCATCTTCACGTAAACCGTCCTCTATTGAAATGAGATGTTTATTTGTAATCCATACATCGTAGACCTCTAGTAATTCCTGCTCGGTCATTGCTTGCTTTTCCAACTCAAAAGCGTAGTGACCACACTTTTCTTTATAGAAAAAATTTGCCGCAGCATCGATTCCAATATTTACATCTTTTCCCATTTCATATCCAGCCATCTGTGCTGCATGGGCAATTTCTGCAAGCGGTTCTTCATTATTTTCTAGTCGTGGAGCAAACCCACCCTCATCCCCGACTGCTGTAACCATACCCCCATCCGCCAAGAGCTTCTTCAATGAATGGAAAATTTCTGATCCAGTACGATACTGTTCTTTAAATGACTTAATACCATTTGGAATGAGCTTGTATTCTTGAATTGCTAATCCACTATCTGCATGCGCCCCTCCGTTTATTATATTAAACATTGGAATGGGTAGCGTGCACTTATTTTTTGCGTAACAAATCGATGCAATGTATTTATATAGTGGTAGTTTTTTACTAACAGAAGCTGCTCTGCACACAGCAAGCGACACTGCTAAAATTGCATTAGCGCCAAGACGAGACTTATTTTCACTTCCATCTAGATGAATCATTGCATCGTCAATGGCTTTTTGATTAGTTGCATCCATGCCAATAACTAGATTTGCAATTTCTACATTAATGTTTTTCACTGCATATAAAACGCCCTTACCATGGAATCGATGTGGGTCACCATCGCGCAACTCCAAAGCTTCACCACTTCCAGTTGAGGCACCGCTGGGTACTTGCGCCCATGCTTTGGATCCATCTGCAAGATAAACCTCTGCTTCCACTGTAGGGTTTCCTCGGGAATCGAGTATTTCACGCGCTTTTACTTCAATTATTTGTGCTTTCACTTTTTTTGAGGGGATTTTTTTTTGGACGTCATTTTTCGGTTCATTTTTAGATTTTTTACTTAATTTTTTTGTTGTGGAGCTTTTTTTTGTCATTATTTTTGTTTTATTTGCTTTACTATTACTACAAATAATATTTCTTATCACTTTTTGTGATATTTCTTTTATACTATTATACACTATTTCATTAAATCTGCTCAACAAAAAACTACCGAAAGGGTAGTTCTTTGTTTGCGCTTATTATTCTTTTGTATTATTTGAGCTGTGTTGGAATAATCTGCTATTTACTAATCGGTACTTTCCTCGCTTTTAAATCAGGTTTCTTTATTTCTTCGAGAATTTTTCCTCCTGCCTTTTCTATAATTTCCTTAGCGTTTTTTGATACCCCTATCTCATGTTCGATTTTTAGCTTTTTGTTTAGTGTTCCCGCTAAGATTCTTACACCAGATTTTGCGTCTTTTGTACGAATGAGTTTTTTTTCTTTAAGAGAGACGATATTTACTGTTTCGTCGTTTTCAAAATGTTTTTCTAATGTAGAAAGAGAAAGTGCCTTTTGTCCGGCATGTGGACTTTTGAATCCTCGATTTTTTTTCAAACGCATTACAAGTGATGTACGACCACCTTCAAAGAGAGGCTTCATACTGACACCACTTCGTGATTTTTGCCCCTTTGTACCTCGTCCGGCTGTCGTGCCGCGCTTTCCACCACGACCTATGCGTTTGCGCATTTTCTTTTGTGGATTTTTTAGTTCGTGAATTTGCATAGTTTTTATTCTTGCTTCTAACTTTTTACCGTTATGATGATTGGTCTATACCGCCATCAAGTTCATCTTGCCACTTCTTCAACTCATCCCATTTCTCATCTGCCGCCATTTTAGCTTGTTTTGGCCATGTGAGGGGTGTGTGATTACCTCTGATACCCTCTATGAGCTGACTAATATACTCAGGTGTTGCATTTGCTACGTCTTTAAAGGTTTTGAGTCCTCCGATTGCGAGTGCTTGTGAGATTTTTGGTCCTATGCCTTCGATTTTTGTGAGATCATCTGATCCTGACTCCACACTTTTCTTTACTTCTTTTTTTGGTGTTACTTTTTCAGATTTTGCCATTGCAGCTTTAAAAGTTTTTTCTTCATTTGTTTCTACTACATCTTTTTTTGACTTTTGATTTTTTGGTGGGGCGATGTCTGTAAGTGCTGCTATAGTTGCTCTTGCAACGTTTAGCTTATTTGCTGTTCCCATTGACTTACTTACAATATCTTTTACTCCAAGCAGGTCAACTACTGTTCGCACTGCGCCACCTGCAATGATCCCTCGTCCTTCTGGTGCAGGGTTTAAAAAGATTTTTGCAGCTCCGTGCTTTTTGACAATTTCATGTGAAATTGTGTTTCCATCTAATTCAACTGTGATCATATTTTTTCGAGCGTCAGCAAATGCTTTCTGTATTGCTTGTGATACATCTGAGCCTTTTGCCACGCCTACTCCAACCTTTCCTTTGCGGTTACCAGCAACAACAGTTGCGCGAAAGCGAAAACGACGACCACCTTTTACAACACGTGTAACACGTGCTAAGTCAAGTAGTTTTTGATCAAATTCAGGCTTTTCCTTCCGTCCTTGACGACGTTTTTTTCGATTGTTGTTGCTTGGCATCATATGTGCATGTATCTAAATAATTGATTTCTAAAGCTTTAATCCTCCGTCACGAAGTGCATCTGCAAATGCTTTTACTTTACCGTGATATTTGTATCCACTACGATCGAAAACCGCAGATTCTATGCCGATATCTTTGCATTTTTTTACGAGTATAGCACCAACTTTAGCAGCACCCTCTACAGTATTTTTTTCGTTGCTGAGGTCGGCTAAATTAGCAGAAGCAATTGTTGTACCTGTTGCATCGTCGATCACTTGTGCCCGAAACGATGTAAGCGATCGAAAAATGCTTACACGTGGTCGCTCTTTTGTACCTGAAATGCGCGCACGAATGCGACGAGTTCTGTGTTTTCTTTTGTCATTTCTTGTAGTGTTCATAAAATTCTTCTCTATATTGGTTGATCATTATGCAGCTGCAGCTCTCTTTCCTTCTTTCCGACGGACTATTTCGTCTGCATATTTAAAGCCCTTTCCTTTGTATGGTTCAACAGGTTTCAATGCACGTATATTTGCTGCTAATTGCCCAACAACTTGCTTGTCTGGTCCAGAAATTTTTAGAAGATTTTTTTCAACGGTTGCAGTTACTTTCTCTGGAATTTCTACAGTAACAGGATGTGAGAATCCGAGCGCTAGATTAATTTTCTTTCCTTGGACATCCATGCGAAATCCTACTCCATTTAACTCAAGCACCTTTTCAAATCCTTTTGTCACTCCGATCACCATGTTTTCTAGTAGTCTTGTAGTTGTGCCCCACATCGCAGAAGCAATTTTTGCATTGTGATTTTTAGATACTTTTATACCATCTTCTTCTACAGTTATACTTACTGCATTGTGTACTGGCATAGAAAGCGACTCTTTTGCTCCTTTTATGGTCACAGTGTTCGCCTCAACTGATGCTGTGACACCATCTGGAATTTCTACAATTTTTTTACCGATACGACTCATATCACTTGATCAATATATTATTACCACGCGAGACAGATCATCTCACCACCTAACCCTTTTTTTCGAGCATCTTTTCCAGTCATTACACCTTGTGATGTTGAGATGACTGAAATCCCATAGCCATTTTTTATTTGATGAATTTCTGTTGTTCGCACGTATTTTCTTTGTCCTTGTTTAGATACTTGCTGGAGGCCTTTAATCTTACCAGCTCTGCGTGCGTGAGAAATTTGCTCGTATTTGAGAGTGACAGAAATTTGCGGATGCCCTGATTCAGGATGATCTGCTTTCTCTACTTTTTCAACAAACCCCTCATGCTCTAAAACGCGAGCAATTGCTAATCGTAATTTTGAGGCTGGGATGAGTACTTTAGCGTGCCGCGCAGCTTGTGCATTACGAATGCGTGTTAACATGTCTGATATTGGATCGATCATAACTTCTATACTTGAAAATTTAAAGATGTTCGTAGTTTCGGGTTATTCCCTTACCAACTCGACTTTCGGACACCCGGGATTTCACCCTTACTTGCTAGTTCACGAAAACACATACGACACAGTCCAAACGTACGCAGGTAATACCTTTTGCGCCCACACTTCCAACATCGATTGACTTCACGCGTGGAGAATTTAGGTTTTTTTTGCGACCGTGCTACGACTGATTTTTTTGCCATATTGCTCTATTATTATTTAGTTTCGGATTCTTTCTTCTTAAGGGGGAAACCTAATGTCCGAAACATTTCTTCTGCTGCTTCTCTGTTTTGGGATTTTGTTACAACTGTTACTTGTAATCCAAAAATGTAACGAACCTTTTCTGCGACAATTTCTGGAAAGACTGTATGATCTTTGATGCCAATATTTAGATGTCCATTACTATCAACACTTGATGTAACGATGCCTTGAAAATCACGTACACGTGGGAGTGTTCCATTGATGAGACGTGAAAGAAAGTCCCACATACGCGCTCCTCTGAGCGTTACTTTAACGCCTATGTCTTGTCCTTCTCGAATCTTAAATCCTGCAATTGATTTATGTGCTTGTGTTTTCAGAGGTTTTTGACCAGAGATTGCAGTGATGGCATCATACACTTCTGCCACTTTATCAGATTCTTTTGTGATGCGCCCAATTCCAACATTTACCACAACTTTTTTTATCTGTGGAGTATTCATGACGTTTTTGGCACCAACTTTCTTTGCGAGATCTTTACGGGCGTCTGTGTAACGTTCTTTAATTGACTGTACTGCTTTCATGATTTCATCTTTATTGATTTCTATGCGAGATCTTTACCACTTTTTTTTGCGACACGGATTTTTACTCCTTTATCGTCTGTCCGAAATCCAACACGGGTTTTATTTTTTGTTCCTGGGTCTACAAGCATGACATTTGATATATGTATTGGAGCTTCTTTTTTGATTCGCTCTCCTTTTTTTCCACCTTGCGTTGGCTTGACATGTCTTGTAACCATATTTACCTTGTCGACAAGTACACGATTTTCACTTGGAAAAACGCTGAGCACTTCCGACTGCGTACCCTTGTCTTTTCCTGCGATAATGATGACATTGTCACCTTTTTTGATCTTCAACATACTTGTAATGTAATACCTATAATACTTCTGGAGCGAGTGATACAATCTTATTATAACCCTTATCTCTTAATTCACGTGCAATTGGACCAAAAATGCGCGTTGCTTTGGGTTCTTTGCTTTCAGGATCCACTATTACCGCGGCATTCTCATCGAAGCGGATGTATGAACCATCTTTGCGTCTAATAGCCTTTTTTTGTCGCACAATTACTGCACGTACCACATCTCCTGATTTAATCGTGCTGCGTGGTTCAGACGATTTCACACTTGCGACAATAATATCTCCGATTCCAGCATATCGCCTTTTAGAGCCACCAAGAACCTTGAAGCACTCGATTTCTCTCGCGCCGCTATTATCTGCCACTTTGAGCCATGTTTCTGCTTGAATCATATTTGTGTGATTGGTTTACTGCTTTTTTGATTTTCTTGGAATCTACTTATCTATAGTGCTAAATGATTTGTCTTTACTGATGGGGCTTACTTCTACAATATCAACTACCTCGCCAACTTTGTACTGATTATTCTCGTCATGTACTTTGTATTTTTTGGATGACTTATACTTCTTGTTGTATTTTTTATCAGTTTTAAACGTTTCGACGCGAACAACAATTGTCTTATCCATGGCATCACTGACAACCACACCTTGCATGGTCTTTTTTTGTGTTTTTTGGGATTTTGATGTCGTAGTCATAATGGTCTTTCAATTTATTGTTTGTTCTTTGCATTTATCAGCGTATGTGCAAGGGCTATTTCACGTTTTAGATTTTTGATATCAGATGTTTCTTTGAGATTACCAGCTACAGCAGCCATTTTGCGTTCTTGGAGTTTTTCTTTAAGCTCTCCAATATACTCCATCAGATCTTGGATTGTTTTATGTTGTAATTCACTTGCTTTCATATGTAGTCACTTACTCTAAATCGAGATATTTATTCTGTATGTTTAACGACAAACTTCGTCTTCACACCAAATTTGTGTCCTGCTAAACGAAACGCCTCTCTAGCTTCTTTTTCTGAGACACCCTCTATTTCAAACATAACACGACCTGGACGCACTTTTGCTACATAGTAATCTACTGCTCCCTTACCTTTACCCATACCAACCTCTGATCCTTTTGCAGTCATTGGATGGTCAGGAAAGATTCGGATCCAGTATTTACCGGTGCGTTGCATTGTTCGTGTGATTGTACGCCTTGCAGATTCAATCTGACGTGCGGTTATTAATCCAGATGTTACCGCTTTAAGTCCGTAGCTGCCAAATGCAACGGTATTTCCACGCGTGGCGAGACCCTTAATTGGTCCGCCGCGATGCATTTTTCGGTGTTTTACTTTTTTTGGCATTAACATATGCGTCGTCTTTCTATCAAAATTAAATCTATCCTACGTTATTTTTACGTTTCTGTCAATTTTGCTTCCTACCTTAACTGGCTTTTTATGATACAAATCACTTCTGCTTTTGAGATGTCCTCATGGTTGCTACTTATATAGTAAGTATCATCCATGAAAACATCTCTATTTTAGTATCAGAAGATTATTTTTTATCCTCAAATTTTAAACCTTTGTAAATCCAGACTTTAATACCGATGGCACCGTAAGTAGTACGTGCTACATCACGTGCAAAGTCAATATCTGCTCTCAATGTGTGCAGAGGAATTTGTCCGCGAGATAGCCATTCTGTGCGTGACATCTCTGCTCCGTTAAGACGACCAGATACCGAAATTTTTACCCCCTCAACACCTCGCGTTTTTTCGATTTGATCGAGCATGGATTTTAGTACACGTCTAAACGGCATGCGCTTTTCTAACTGTTCTGCCACGTTTTGAGCAACGAGAGCTGCATTTTCTTCGAACTGCCGAATCTCTTTTACCTCAACATCAAGTGTTACTTTTTGCCCTGGAAATACTGTATCTTTTATAAATTTTGAAATGTCTTCGATTCCACTTCCACCACGACCAATAAGGACTCCCGGTCTAGATGTTGTGATAATAACTTTTACACTTTTTGAATTTCGTTCGATTTCGACATCTGCAACAGCTGCATGTCGATACTTTTTCATTAAAGCTCGTCTCAGAATAACATCTTCACGAAGATTTTGGATGTAACTTTCCCCACCACTAAACCAGCGCGATCGCCACGTTGTTGTGATGCCAAGTCTTAGGCCTTTTGGATTTACTTTCTGTCCCATATTTTTCGTGTGATTTATGTTATCTTATGCCTTTCCTCCATCGAGCTCATCTTGCCATTTTTTTAGTTCCTCCCATTTTCCTTCATGTGCCATTTTGGCTTGTTTTGGCCAGGTTTCCGGATCATGTCCTCCCTGTACTTGTGCTATCAGTTGTGCAATTTTTTCAGGCTTCTCATGTGAGAGTTTTTCAAATGTGTCTACGCCTGCGTCTATGAGTGTCTGTGCTATTTTAGGCCCGATTCCTTCTACTTTTGTTAGATCGTCTAACTCTCCAGTAGTTTGCTTTTTTTCTACTGTGCTGTCTTTTTTTGTGGATTCTTTATTTAGTGCTGGCTGCTTCGATTTTTTCTTATTATCTTTCTCTTCATCTGCAAGGATTACAGTGATTTTAGATGTACGCTTAAGAATTTTAAATGCGCGACCATAAGCTCTCGGGCGAAAGCGTTTCAAGGTAGGTCCCTCACCAACCTGTATGTCAATAATTCTTAGATTGTCGCTCGTGTAGTTTTCATTGTGAGCTGCATTTGCAACAGCGCTTTTGACTAGCTTTGCGATCACTGGAGCGCTACTACGCAGGTCATACTCAAGCTTACCTAGCGC
>CALIRC010000057.1 GCA_938044295.1 Minisyncoccota bacterium | reverse complement strand
GCAGATGTCTCGCTCACGAGAGAGCACACTTAATGCAGGTTGGTTATTTGGAGATGGTATTACCACTTACTGTGCTTTGTCGTCAAAATCTCTTTTTTTCACTTACGATATATAGACTATGGCTCATGGAAAGCCTTGATTTTTCCTAAAATGACACTCATGTGTGTCAAGTCCACATGTGTCATTTTTTTCTCTTTTTTCTCCATTTTTTCTCCATTTTTTGCTTAATGACATTATATTGACAATATGTTAATTATATGCTAATATTAGCTTATCAAGATCTCCTTAAGAGCTTCTCTGATTTTTTACAAACCGTACATTGAATGTTATTATGACATCTAGTGGAGTATTCTATTTCACTTATTTAGTTTGTGTCATTTTTTGGAAGATGTTCCACTTTGTAGGGTTTTATGATTTACACCAACAATATTTTATGACTAAGGCACAGCTTTCACAACAGATGTATTTGTTGCAAGACAAGTATCCAGAACGCATGAAACTATTTTTGTATTTTTGCATTGGTATTTCTGCTGCAACTATAGATATGGGCGTCTTTATTGTCCTGTATAATTTCTATAGTGTCGGCGAGCTTACAGCCAATGTAATCTCAACGCTTTTGGCGGTGGTTTATGCTTTTACGATGAACGTGCGTTTTAATTTTCGTGTCACGAGTCATTTAGCAAAGCGTTTTGTTTCATACTTTTCTGTCAATTTGGTTGGGCTTGGTATTAGCTTTGTTGCATTGTATTTGTTTACGACACAAGCAGGATATGATGCTAATCTAGTGAAAGCAGCAACACTTCCAGTCATCTTTTTGGTGCAGTTTCTTCTCAATCGAATGATCACATTTCACAAAAATTTCTTCGTAAAAAAATAACTATGGAAAATATTATAACAAAAAAAGAATCTGTAGCAGTTATTGGAGCTGGTTATACTGGTCTCACTGTCGGCTACCGTCTTTCACAAGAGGGTTATGCTGTGACTGTTTATGAAAAGAGTCCTCTTACGGGTGGTTTGGTGGCTGGTTTCGACATGGACGGTATTCCGCTGGAGCGAGCATATCACTTTCTTTATACGACGGATCGCGACGTTATTAATCTTTCTGAAGAAGTTGGTGTTGATAAGGATTTAACATTCCATGATAGTTCTGTTTCTACGTATTATGATGGTACGCTTTATCCTTTTATGACGCCGTTTGATCTTCTCAAGTTTACACCACTTTCGTTGTGGGATCGTATTCGTACAGGTGCTGTTGGTTTTTACTTACAAAAACTTACAAATTGGAAACCTCTTACGAAAGTTACTGCACAGGAATGGCTTACGAAATGGAATGGAAAGCGTGCGACAGAAATTATCTGGACACCTCTTCTTAAGGGGAAGTTTGATAAGTATTATGATAAGGTTACCATGTGTTGGTTGTGGTCACGGATCCATGTTCGTGCAAATTCTAAAGATTCAACGCAGGAAAAGCTTGGCTATTTTAAGGGTGGTTTTCGTGTGCTTTCGGATGCGCTTACTGACCGTATTGTACAAAGTGATGGTGCTATCTATACCTCTAGCAATATCTCAGAAATTTCGACAGAGGCTACTGGTAAGCTAAAAGTACATACGGATGATGTTTCTACAACAAAGACATTTGATCATGTTGTCTCTACGACACCATCACATATTTTTGGAAAACTTACAGAGCATCATCCACAAATGACATCTGATTATCTTCAGAAACTTTCTGCTATTGATTATATCGGAGCTGTTGTCATGGTTTTTTCTACAGAACAAGAAATTAGTGATTACTACTGGCATAATATTAATGATGATCGAATTCCATTTCTTGTGCTACTTTCTAAGACATCACTTTCTGGTAAGGAGAGCACGGGTGGTCGTTATCTGTATTATATCGGTGAGTATGTACCACATGATCATCGCTATTTTTCGATGGATAAGAACGCTATCATGGATGAGTGGAAGGACGGTCTAGGAAAAATGTTTGATCATTTTGATGCTACGCAGATCAAGAGTGAAGAGCTCTTTACCTTTCGCAATGCCCAACATATCGTTGATATCGGATATGAGGATAAAATACCATCATATAAAACACCTGTTAAAAATCTTTACCTTGCAAACTTTTCCCAGATTTTTCCTGATGATCGAGGAGTGAATTATGCTGTCAAAGAAGGTGAAATGATTGCACAGATGATTCTCGAGCACAAGCCATGGCCAGGTCATGATGCCTAACAAATTTCTATGAAGCATACTACGCATACAATAGAACGCAGTGAAAATTTCCATGAAGATGTCCTCTTCACGGTGATTTTTCCTACCTTTAACGAGTCAGAAAATGTGATTCCGCTTATGAAGGAGCTCATGACGCATCTTCGTAGTTCCCCGTATACGTATGAAATTCTTTTTGTGGATGATAGTAATGATCGTACACCTACACTGATACGAGATTGTATTAAACGTTATGATCATGTCGCACTGATTCATCGCGCACCAAAGGATCGTAAAGGTCTGTCATCGGCGTTTGCTACTGGATTCCAGTATGCACGTGGTGAGTATATTATTTGCATGGATAGCGACTTGCAACATCCTCCAGAAGCTGTACCACGGATCATGGAGCAAGCAATTCAGACACAAACTGATGTTGTGGTTGGTTCCCGCTATCGTGAAGGTGGGCACGCTGATGGACTGCTCACAGCATATCGGAAGTTTATTTCGCATTTTTGTCGCTTCTTTTCGTGGGTATTTCTTCCTGCGACACGTAAATCATCGGATCCAGGTGCTGGTATTTTTGCGTTGCATCATTCGATTGCACGAAAGATTGATATGCAAAATTTGCGTGGGTTTAAGATTTTAATTGAAGTGCTGGCGCAGAATAAGAATGCGAGTGTGAGTGAGATTGCATATGGATTTCGTAAGCGTGAAAATAATGATTCTAAAGCTACGATCAAACAGGGATTGCAGTATCTTATGCAAGTTTTTGATTTGTGGAGAGCGTATTATGTGAAGCCATTTTATGCGCAATTTTTGCGTCATAAGATGCATCTCTTTTTTACAATCGTTCTTGGTATCTTTTTTATTTCTGGCATAATTTTTTTTTCTGGATTAGTTGAAGGACCTCTTGCTAAATTTGTGTTTACGATTTCGATTGTCCTTGCTTTCCAGGGTATGTTTTCTATTTTTCTTCATCTGTATACGTGGAATAATCCACTTGAGAATTTTGGTTTAGAGCGATATTTACCATACGAAGATCCGCAGATCTCTTTTACTGCGATGATACCTGCACGTGAAGAGGAGGAAGTTCTGATTACGACGATTAAACAGATTGCAACTATTGACTATCCTGACCACCTTAAAGAAACCCTTGTATTGATTTATAAAGATGATGATCCACAGACGATTGCAGCAGCTCAGAAAGCTATAGCAGAAATTAATAAGCCAAATGTTCGTTTGGTAGATTTTGGAGGGGATCCAGGTCCGAGTAAATCTCGTGGACTAAATCTCGGGCTTCAAGAATCACAAATGGATGTTGTGACGATTTTTGATGCAGAAGATCGCGTGCAGAAGGATCTGTACAAAGCTATAAACACGATTTTTGTTCGCAAGAATGTTGATGTTGTACAGTCTGGTGTACAACTTATGAACTACCATAGCAACTGGTATTCGCTTTTTAACGTACTTGAATATTATTTTTGGTTTAAGTCTTCATTGCATTTCTTTGCGAAAAAAGGTGTTGTTCCACTCGGTGGTAATACGGTTTTTATGAAACGTAAAATGGTTGAGCAAGTTGGCGGTTGGGATTGTAATTGTCTTACTGAGGATGCTGATATCGGTATCCGTTTGGCTACACAAGGTGCAAAATTTGATATTTTTTATGATGAGTCTCTTGCTACGCGTGAGCAGACACCACCGACGTTGGCAAGTTTTGTGAAGCAGCGCACGCGATGGAATCAAGGATTTATACAGATTCTTTTTAAAGGAGAGTGGCTCAAATTGGAGAGTTTTCTACAAAAAGTTCTTATCCTCTATGTGCTTGGTTGGCCATTTATGCAGGCACTTCTTGTTTTCTTCTTGCCTTTTTCTATCGTCGCTGCATTTTTTATTAAGATTCCAATTGTCTATAGTTTGATTGCATTTATTCCGTTGTATGCACTTTTGGCAATTGCTGTTATTAGTGCGCTTGCTATTTATGATTTTACGCGTCACTATAGGACCAAATATTCTCCACTGCTTTTGATTACGATCTTTTTTATGATTATTCCGTTTCAGATGCTTCTCGGTATTAGTGCATTTCGCGCTATAATTCGTAATATCTCTGGCAATCTTAATTGGGAAAAGACAGAACATCTCAATATCGAGTATTCTGTTACATCTGAAGGTAAGTCTTCGTAGCCTTTAACTTGTGATCTTTATACAGTTACTTCTTTTTATGGATTGACTTCTAAGGAGTATCTCTACCACTCAGAGAACTATGTACTACAAATATCTTCCATCTCTTTTTCTTTTTCTCGCACTTGCGTTTGCGGTGGTTTTTCATTCGTACAATATGTTTGGTTATCCATATTTTGAGAGTGATGAGGGTACGTACACTTCGCAGGCATGGGCTGTGGTTACAAAGGGTGATTTGGCGCCATATACTTATTGGTATGACCACCCACCACTTGGATGGATTACTCTAGCTTTGTGGACACTTCTTTTTAAGGGTGGATTTTTTGCTTTTGGTTCGTCGATTGAAACTGGACGAGTTTTTATGTTAGTGGTACATGCAGCTTCTGTTGCTTTGGTGTACTTTATTGCACTACGTGTTACTAGTCGCGTTTTGCCGGCATTTGCTGCGACCCTGCTTTTTTCTCTTTCTCCGCTAGCGATTTACTTTCAGCGACGTGTGTTACTTGATAACATGATGATTTTTTGGATCCTTGCTGCGATTGCTGTTCTTTTTGTTTCTTATAAAAAAATCCGTCTGCGACACTACATTTTTTCTGGCTTATTTTTTGCTTTTGGTGTGCTTACAAAAGTGACTGCTGTAATGTTTGGACCTGCGCTTTTATTTCTTTTACTTACACACAAATCTCCTATTTCACGGTATTTTCGCACGACGCTGTGGTTTATGGTTTCTGGAATGGTTACGTCCGTATATATTCTCTATGCTTTGCTTCGCAGTGAGTTTTTTAAGTGGACGGGTGAGGGTCCAGAACATGTTAGTTTTTTGGGTGCTCTTGCTTTTCAGTCTGGACGACATGGTGGGCATATTTTAGACCCTACAAGTGATTTTCGTATGACACTAGCTGACTGGATTAGTAAAGATAGTATTTTTATCTTTGCAGCATTTTTAGTTCTTTGCATTCCTCTTTTTTATGGTGTGCAGCGACTGATTATTTGGCTTTTTCGCTCACATACTGTGAGGCCTATACCATCGCACGGTTTGTGGGTTTTTCTGATTTGTATTTTGATGTATCTTCTTTTTTTGACTCGTGGAGGTGTTACATTTAATTTTTATATATTGCCAATTATTCCTTTTGTTGGTCTTTGTTTGTCACTGTTTTTGCATAACACTCTTGTTCGTTTACCACGGGCTTCTTATAATGCGCTATTTTTGCTCGTGATCTCCGGTGTATTGTATTACTATTTTGTTTTGGGGCCAAAAAATCATTTTTATGCAAACGAAACACAAAATCAAAAGAATGCTGTTGCTTGGATAAAGGAAAATATTGATAATGATGCAGCTCTTCTTATTGATAGTTATTCCTATGTCGATCTTCATGATGGGCGGTATATCAACGGTAAAGAATTTCCTAATGCTGATTGGTATTATAAAATTAGTCGTGATCCGGAAATTGGTGAGGATAAGTACAATATGAATTGGAGAAATTTTGAGTATATTGGTCTGACGCATGAGATGATGCGACAGATTCGAGAGGGAGATGACCCTATTGTGCGAACTGCTTTTGATAATGCGCTTCCAGAAAAAACATGGCTACAAGATAAAACAGCTTTCGTGAAATTTGAGACGCTTGAATCAACGAATGGTGATTGGGCGGCTATCTATAAGATCAATGATAGTTCTCGTGCGGTTCTTTTGGATTCCTGGAAAAAGTATAAATCAACTTTTATTGCGCTTTCTGGTTCAAACTATGGTCAGGTGATTGATCCGGAGTTTGATGGTACGACATCACAAGGTCAAGCGTATGCTATGATGCGCGCTGTACATATGTATGATCGTGAAATGTTTGATGGTGTGTGGGGGTGGACGCGAGATCACTTGCAATTTCGTGTAGAGGATCGATTGTTTTCGTCACAGTGGAAGGATGATGCCGTTTTTGTCTCTGATAATACGACTGATGCTGATCTCGATATAGCAATTTCTCTTCTTTTTGCGAGTAATATATGGAATAGCGTTGAGTATAGACAAGCTGCACAGGAAATTATTTCTGACATTTGGCGTCAAAGTGTGGTCGAAGTAGGTGATACACACTACCTTATTGCGCTAAATAAAAAATCAGCACTTCGTGGTGCAAATCAAAATGAGTATTTAATGAACCCTTCATATTTTGCACCTGCATGGTATCGTATCTTTGCTGAAGTGGACACTGACCCATCGCATGATTGGTTGAAATTGGCAGATGATTCTTATACAGTGCTTAATCGTATTTCTGATGCATCGTGGAATCGTTCTGAGCTGCCGATGAATTGGGTTGCGATCAATACTACTAACGGTACAGTAGGCCCTGCTTCGCGATATATCGACCAACAAGGATATGCGAATCGTTTTAGCTATGATGCTTTTCGCACATTGTGGCGTGCATCTATCGACCGTGCGTGGTTTGAAGATGATCGTGCTATTGCTTATATTGATCGTATGAATGCGTATCTCGCTCCTCTTGTTGAGGCAGGTGACGAAGTGCCGACTGTTGTCAATGCAAGTGGTGCTACGCAAAACGTAGATTCTCTGGCAATTACAACAGGGTATTTGAGTGCGCTTATGTGGTATGAAGATACAGATGTTCCGCAAGCATACTATGGAAAAACACTTGAACGTTCTTATGACTATGACGCAGATCAATGGGGAGATGGTACAAACTACTATGATGCAAACTGGGCGTGGCTAGGAAGTGCTGTATATAACAAAAAATTTGTAAATCTATGGGAGACGAGTCTTGAATAATATCTAATTGAATGAACAATTATCCATAGATTATTGTTTCTGATTTCCAGTCCAGAATTGCTGCGTATGAGCGATTAGTCGGACTGAAATTGATACGCTACTGTGAAACTGGGGGGCAGTGTTTTTTGTGTGAGCTATCTATTTTTCGAGCAATCATTTTTTGATTTGATTTATCATTTTTTTTATGTAAAAATGAGATATTGAGCATTATTTTAACGTAGTATAG
>CALIRC010000056.1 GCA_938044295.1 Minisyncoccota bacterium | reverse complement strand
CAAGCTCTTTGCGTAAACCGGCTAACATAAGGTGCGTTGCGGTGTGAAGCGCTGTAGTTTTTTCACTATGATCTGCAAGACCGCCTTTAAATTTTCCCTCAGATGCAGTACGAGAGAGCTTTCTATGTTTCTCGAATTCTTCAGCATACTCAGAATGGTTTATTTTTATGCCTTTTTTTTCTATTACTTCAACAGTCATTTCCAGTGGAAATCCGTATGTTGTAAAAAGAATGAATGCATCTTCACCGGTCAATTCACCGTCCATGTTAATCATTTTGTTGAGCTCTCTGAGGCCTCTCTCTAGGGTCTTGTGAAACTTTTTTTCTTCATTGCGTACCTCTCTAAGAATTAGAGCTGTATCTTCTTCTAGGCGTGGGTATGCATCTTTGTGTAGATCGATCACTATCGGCGCAACTTTTTCTAGGATCTTATCGTCTAGTCCCAGCTGCGTACCATAAAACATCGCTCTTCTCATCAGCCGCCTTACGATATAGCCCTGATCTTTGTTTGATGGAAAGATTCCATCGCTTAGCATAAAAACAGTACCACGTGCATGATCTGCAATTACACGAAATGCAAATTGGTACTCTGGAGTGTCATATTTTTTCCCTGATAGCTTTTCTAGCTTTTTTATAATGGCGTCAAAAATATCGATTTTATAAACATCTGGCGAATCTATTGCTGCAGCTGCGATACGTTCTAGTCCACCACCAAAATCGATATTCTTCTTGGGTAATGGTGCAAAACTACTATCCGCCTCTTTGATGAATTCCATGAAAACATTATTGCCAATTTCCATGAAGCGCCCGCAATCGCAATTTGGATGACATTTTTCGCCATATGATGTATCGTGCTGCGTTTGAAAGTCGTAGAACATCTCACTATCTGGCCCTCCTGGTTCACCGACAGGCATTTTGTCCGGCTTACCTGCCCGTGACCACCAATTTTTTGTACCATCATAGTAAAAAATGCGTTCTTTACCATTCATACCTCTTTTATAACCACGCGCCTCTGATCCGATGTCCGCAATTTTTGCTTCTATGCCTTCTGCGCTAAATAATTCTTTCCAGAGATTTGCAGAAAATTCGTCTTTTGGTAGATCGCTACTAATGTCTCCGATAAAACATGTTATATAGAGGCGTTCTGGGTTTATCCCTACTTCCTGTGTTAAAAATGTAAAAATCCACCTCAGTTGATCTTCTTTCGTATAGTCACCAAATGACCAATTTCCGAGCATCTCAAAAAAGGTTGTATGCCTGTTGTCGCCGACCTCTTCAATGTCTTCTGCGCGGAAACATTTCTGTGCATCGGCAATGCGCGTACCCTCTGGATGTTTCTCCCCTAAAAGATACGGCACCATTGGTTGCATCCCGGATCCAGTGAAGAGTGTTGTTGCATCGTTTTCTGGAACGATTTGACCTGATGGTACAATTGCATGTCCATTCTTTTTGCAAAATGCGAGATACTTCTCTCTGATCGTACTGACTTTCATAGATAGATTTAGTGTCTGAGGTTGATTAATTTTTTCTTTATTTCTTCCAAGGATTGTTTTAGAAATGTTTCTTTGTCGTCCAGTCTTCGTTCTTTCGTTTTATAACTTTCAATCATTGACTGGATTTTCGTAAGTTGAGCTGCCGACCTTTTCTTTTCGATCTCAATGTTCTCTTTTTCTCTCACTAGTTTTTTGAGATCTGATTCAAATGACATTTGTTGCATTTGCAAACGACGCTTTATATGTGTTTTGTCGTCACCTTCTCGAATGTCCATAGTGTCATGCTATTTGCTTGATTTACAGACAAAGATCTATTGTCATACTCGTTGCTTTGGAGCGTTTAATATTACTATATTCATACTACCTGAGAGCGCCAGATTTTTCAATCTTTTTATGGCATACTTAGCTATATATACTTCAGACGAGAATTACTTCTCTTGAGATAGCATATCCCATGTAGGCAAAGTACAATAAAATAAATGCTACACCTTGCCATCTTTTCAGTACATGTCTGTGCCCGATGAACATAAAAAAGAATAAAAACAAACTTACCACAAAGAGGAATCCGATGTCAAAAGTAATGTTATTTAATTTTAGTGGATCAATCACAATATCTTTCACGAAAGCCGTAGAACCAAGAATAAAAAATGCATTGAAGATCGTTGATCCGATGATGCCTCCAACAACGAGATCAGCTTGATTTTTACGTACTGCGATAACTGATGTGACAATCTCTGGCAATGATGTACCCATCGCAACAATTGTGAGACCCACGAGGTTTTCTGAAAGCCCAAGTGACAGTGCAATCTGTACAGCGTGCTTTACAACGAGTTGTCCGCCGATGATCAACATTGCAATCCCGCCAAGTGTGAGCATTAGAGATTTGAACCATGGATACATTTTAATCTCTGTATCTTCTTCTTCATTTTCCTCAGCCTTAGAAAGACCAAAGGTGTAGACCATAAAGATTATGAAGAATGAAAGGAGGATCAAAGCATCACCCCGTGTAATTATATTGACCTCTTCCCCGGAAAATACTGTATCTAGTGTTACGAAGGCGATCACGAGAACACTTAAAAGTGCAAAAGGGATTTCTTTCCATACTGTTTGCTCTTTGATTGCTATTTTACTAACTACTGCTGCTACACCTAACCCTAGTAAGATATTTACGATATTACTACCCATCACATTACCTATTGCTAGCTCTGTAGAACCTTTTACTGCAGCTGTTACATTTACAAAAAATTCTGGGGCACTCGTTCCTACAGCAACTACAGTGAGTCCGACGACAAATGGTGTTACACCAATTTTGCGGGCAATACTTGATGCACCACTTACAAAATAGTTTGCTCCTGCAACGAGTGCGATAAAAGCAAGTATAATCATCGTAATGTCTAAAATCATGAATTGTATGTTTAGTAGATACTTATTTTACACTCCACAATCAAGCTTTTCCTCGAACATACTGTGAGTATTATTTGAGGCATTTATTTTTTTGATTGTGCAGCTGCGATCAAGTCTTTTATACTTGCGACATCATTTGTGTCTTTTTTTATTTCAACTGCCTTTTTTTCATCGCTTTTATGTGCGTGATTTACAGAAGACATCTGTGCCGATGATTTTTCTGCTGTGCTGTGCTGCGCTATACTACTATCCTTTTTAGTATGACTAGAGACCTGGTGCGGTTGG
>CALIRC010000055.1 GCA_938044295.1 Minisyncoccota bacterium | reverse complement strand
GCGATTTTGGAAGACGCAGTAGTATCTGATCATAGCACTGATCAGCTGGAGGGTGTGTACTTGCTCTAGAAAGCGGGTGAAAGCGCGTATGCCAAAGATCAAAACCAATTGCACCATCCAAATGCAATGGTTGGTCATCCACAGCAAGCACAGAGCCGCTGAGAGCATGCTCAGCGAAGTATTGTGTAAGGTTTTTATGTAAAATCTCTATTCGCTCAGACATAAAAGATTGAGTACGTTACATCATTTATTTATCACTCTCAGAGCTTATCAAAACTACTACAAGCCATTTTCCTTTTTGTAGGTATTCCACTGTTTTTTTGACCAATCCTTTGGCTTTGTGGTCAGTTTAGTTCTTCCAATACTCGTATCACCTGCACGCGGATACGCTTTTGGCGAACGATAGTTGCTGTGGAAGGTATCATCTATGACGACACTGCCAGAAGCATCTACAACTTTTTGTGTGAAGTATGTTTTTGCAGAGCCATCAGTACCGCGAGAGGTGACATGTGGACCATCCATGACGACTTCGCGTCCATCATCCGTACCAAAATAGCGAAAAATCAACTCCGTACCTTCGATACGAGTATCCAGCAGGATATAGCCATCGGTATTATTCACAAACTTCATATCTGGGGCAGGGAGGTAAATCGTGGCATCAAAGCCCATTGGTTCGTAATATTTGACAGGATATGAATGATTTCGTCGCTCGGCAATTTTCATGCCAGTAAGAATAGCACCACGAAAAATTGTCGTAGAAACCTGACACACACCTCCACCATACTCTGGTATTGTTTGGTTATTTTTTATAACAAGCTCCTTACGATAACCAGTCGAGCCATCAACTGCGCCAAGGTTCTCCACAAAGGAAAAGGTTTCACCAGGACCGATAAGGAGATCATCAAACTTCGAAGCTGCAGTACGAATATTGTGTATGCGATCATTTGAGGAGCCTGCGAAATTACTACGACCTTCACCAATTATTTTATCAAGCCCGAGTGATACAATTGTTTCTTTACGCACTGTCGCAAGTGTCGGTTCAGAAATAAGATCAATTTTTTTTTCATGATTACGCAGTGCATTAACGATCTGCGTGATGTTCTCTTCAATCGGTAGTGTATATCCATTTGTGTGTGGTGTAGCAACCACAACTCTATCATCAACGACGGTAAGTGTTGCGTCAACTGGCTCGCGCACAAGCGTTGTTGCAGCGTCTTCAATATACTCACGTAGTGCACGTTGATTGATATGCGCTGTTGCGGTTTTACGCACATGCGCGCGGTCACGCACACCTAGACGTAGTGCACAGGGCTCTTTGTATGGAGGGCAATACCCATCTCGCACAACTTCTCGTTGTATATGTGGATCATAGATGAGGTAAGGCACATAGGATACCCACGTATGATATTCCTCAGAAGAAACAGGTAGTGATATATCATCAACAATCAATGTAAGCGCACCATCTGTAAGTTCAGCTGGTACTTCCACAATTTCCGCAGGAAGTGTCTCAGAAGCAATAGCAAAAACAGATCCACCAAAAAAGAAGAATACACACGTTACAATAGTGATGTAAAATATATTTTTCATAGTAAAGAAAAAAGGAGTCAAAAACGACCCCTTTTTCCATGAAAATAACAAAGGAAAACTAGAAGCCGCGAACTTGAATCTTTTTCGTTTTAGTCGTATCAGCTTTTGGAAGACGAATAGTAAGAATACCGTTTTTAAGGGTTGCATCAATCTTGTCAGTGAGAACATCAGTCGGTAGTACGACACTACGAGAAAAAGAACCCCAGTAGCATTCTTGGTAATAGTAGTTCTCTTCGGAAACTTCTTCCTCCATCATGCGTTCACCCTTGATCGTGATCATATCGTTGTTAATACCGACATCAAGATGCTCTGGTTTTACACCTGCGATTGTCGACTTGATCACAATGTCATTATCGGTTTGGTAAACATCGATGGTGAGTTGTCCATCAGCATCAGCCGTTTCTGCTTCAGGTTCCCATGCTGTCTGTGTCGCAGGTTCTGCCATCTGAGAGACATGCATAGAAGTTGGTTCATCATCACTAAAAACGGGAGCCGTAACACTTTGTTGTTCACTAAAGCCTTGGTCCATATCATCAGCTCCAGTAAATTTATCTAAAAAGGAGCGTTTTTCTCTTAACATAAAATTTCTTTATTGGATATATATATTATAAGGACAAAAAGTGGATTATGCAAGTCAAGAATAGATAAGAAATGCCTTAAAAAGAGGAAGAAAAAAGCACAAAAAAGTTGTAAAGCGTATGCACAAATGTAAGAACGGCAATAGTATAGATGAATGAAGTAAAGCGCAAAGTCCGCATAAGATACAATCCTAGGATGCTCAAGATAATATGAATACTGAGAATCCCAAAAAGACCTATGATCTCCGAAAATGTAGCAACCCAAGAAGCGCGAAGTATAATCTCAACGGCTGCAAATCCAATGCCCGCTAAAAGACCCGAAAGTATAATGTGCTGAGGAAAGCCTCTACGCAAAACAAACAGAAAAAGAAGTCCCACTCGTATACATTCTTCAACAGCAGCAGCAAGAACAATCCAAAAAAGCCAGAGAGAATGTGGTGGTGACGTCACATCACCAGAAAAAAAACCCGGCACCAAAAGAGAGATCGCAACTTGGACAACAAGCGCAAGTACAGCAGCAATCACACCTACAAGAAAAAACGCAGTATAACCCATATGGCAGTTAGAGCAGCTAAAAAAGTTAGGATACTAGATCACAATTTATAGGACTTACGCACGTGAGTGTAATTTTAGGCAAAATCGAGGCTTTTCATGAGCCATAGTCTACCTATGGTGAGTGAAAAACATAGATTTTAACGACAAAGTACACCAAGTGCGTAAGTCCTATTTACCTAAACGATCTCATCTGGCGAGTATGCATAGACAGAGAATGCAATCTCATAGAAGTATGTGGTAGAGAAAGAAAAATCAAAGGCTAGCAACCTTACCATGGCTCAACCATAAGAAGATCTTTATCTTTGCGTGGAAAGTCCTTCCAAATCTCTTCTGTTATAAATGGCATAAATGGGTGTAGGATTTTCAGACTGCCCTCAAAAACCCTCAGGAGAAGATACTGTGCAGCTGCTTTATTTTTGGGTAGCGCATCGTCAGTAAGATGTGCTTTGGAAGACTCTATGATTTTATCTGCAAGCTCATGCCAGATATAGTGATAAATCTTTTCAGCCCCGAGGTAGAGTCTGTACGCTTCAATATCCCTGGAAATATCAGATGTAAGATCGTCGAATGCACGAAGAATTGTAAGAGCATCATCATCGAGTTGTGATGAATCATATGCGGCAAGATCGAAGTCTTCGGTATTGCTATAGATAAATCTCGCAACATTCCAGAGTTTGTTAGCAAATTTTTTGTAGGCGCGCACTTTGTCCGTGGTAAGTGCCATGTCTTGCCCTGGTGTGTTACCAACAATAAAAGACATACGCATAGCATCAGTACCAAATGCATCTGCAAGTTCTATGGGAGAGAGCGTATTGCCTTTAGATTTGGACATTTTTTGTCCTTTACCATCCAAGACCATACCATGGAAATAGATATCCTTAAATGGAACATCTTTTGCGAGATAAAGACCAAACATAATCATACGGGGAACCCATTTGAAAACAAGATCTCTCCCAGTCTCCATGACTGTTGTAGGGTAGTACTCCACGAAATCAGCACCATCAGGGTAGCCGAGCGTAACCAGCGGCCACTGTCCGGAAGAAAACCACGTATCAAAAGTATCAGGGTCTTGGACCCACCCACTACCAGAAGGCTTCTCTTTTTGTACAAGAATCTCTTCATCAGCAGTACCTTTGTTCTTAAACCATGCAGGGATTTGAATACCCCAGACGATTTGCCGAGAGATATTCCAGTCAATAGGATTTTCCATCCAATGCGTAAAGATTTTTTCAAATTGAGGTGAAACAAAAGAAATTTTACCAGTCGCAAGAGCATCAAGAGCGAGTGTTGTCAGCGGTTTCATTTTGACAAACCACTGGTCCATGAGCTGTGGCTCGATAACAACACCGGTACGCTCACACACACGAACTGCATGCTGTTGCTTTGGTTCGATACGAGTCACTAGACCTTTTTTCTGTAATTTTTCAACAACTTTAGGTCGAGCAATGTGAATTTTCTCCCCAGCAAATTCGCCAGCAACATCCATGAGGCGACCGTCAAGGTCAATAACTTGTTCAAAGTTCAAATCATGGCGCTGTGCAATTTCAAAGTCAGTAAGATCATGCCATGGTGTAATCGTCATAACACCAGTCCCAAAATCCATATCAATTGCCGTATCTTTGATAACAGTTGCAGTAACCGTTCCGTTAATCCACTCTGCTTCGAAAGTCTCCCCATGTTTGTACTGCTTATAGCGTGTATCATCAGGATGCATGACAACGTACTTGTCACCAAACTTCGTTTCTGGACGCGACGTACCAATCTCAAACGGTCCATATTGAAAGTAGTAAAAAGGCTCAGTGCGATCTTCAAATGTTGTTTCAATATCTGCAAGTGATGTTTTAAACTTAGGATTCCAATGCACCGATCGTTTGCTGCGATAAATCATGCCATCTTTGTACATCTGAAAAAAGGTTTGCTCTACATGTGATATAACATGTGCATCGAGGGTAAAGGTATTGCGAGACCAGTCGCATGAAGTGCCAAGTTTCTTAACATCATCCTCCATAAAATGTTTATTCTCCATGACAAAGTCAAAAATCTCAGCATAAAGCGCATCACGCTCCATACCAAATCGAGAGCGACCTTCTTTCTGTAGCTTTTTTTCATACACACCCTGAGTTTCAAAACCAGCATGATCGGCGCCTGGTAGAAGAAGAACTTTTTTGCCTCGCATACGATGATAGCGACCCATGATATCTTTGAGGACAAAATCAGAGCCATGACCTGCATGAAGGCGACCATTGGCATTTGGTGGGGGGAGGATGATTGAAAAAGTCTCCGTACGATCTTCCAAATGTGGAAGCTTATCGGGGTTGAAATACCCAGATTCTTCCCAAGAGTTGTAAATATCCTTCTCATAAAGAGCAGGATCGTAGGGTTTGGTGTATTTATCATGAAGTGCCATAAGGATATTCTGTGAGATCAATAATATTCTCAGTATAGCGACAATGAATCATTTATTCAAGAAAAAACCACTAATACCATCTCCGAATAACCAGCCTACATTAAGTGTGCTCTCTCGTGAGCGAGACATCTGCCACAGATGCGCAGTGTGTCTAGACCCATAAGTAGCTGTGGTAGGTGTCGCAGCCGCGAGAGTGTGCACTTGGGTGTTGGGTGGTTATTTGGAGATGGTATAAGTAAGGTGATATGTGCAAAGAAGCAATCATATAAAAATGCGAAATGAGGATAGGTCTATGCACATTTGCTGTCATACAAGTTGAATAGCAAAAAAGCGCGCAGTCGATGACC
>CALIRC010000054.1 GCA_938044295.1 Minisyncoccota bacterium | reverse complement strand
TCTTCTGCTTTATCGCGTGCAGTACTGAGACTCGTCAGTGTAATACTTGCTAAGATGCCGATGATAGCGATGACGATGAGGAGCTCGATGAGTGTGAAGGCTTTTTGTGCATTCATACTATTTTTCAATGTTGAATGAATACTTAATTGATCTCAGGTGGCGACTCTCAATTCTGAACTCTGAACTTTCAGTTTATAGTGCTTTAGCTATTTGAAAGATTCAAGTACTTTTAACAAAAGATGTCTGCAGTGTAGCTAAGATTTGATCTCTTATAAACTATTGTATTAAAAATAATCTTTTTGCACAACACATACTAATCCCTCCTACAATTAGCGACGAAAATGTGATCATGTGCGATTTCATGATTTATGACGACCCCATAGAAATATTTGCACCCCTATCATTTTTTTCTCACGTAGAAATCATATCAGAGGCGTACTGCCTTAGTACTCAGTGAGTTATGAAGCACTTTATAGAAATCTCTGGAAAGAATAAAAGCTTTTGCACAGCGCAATGGCTTTTTTACTGTGTGAAAAACGTATCTTGCAATGCTCCCGATACATGAAGCTCATCATTCATCGTAAGTACCGCATATTCAAACGAAAATGCAGAATCTAAATCTTCGGATGAGATCAGGAAAAGACTTGTCGCAATCCCATCTGCGATTGCTGCTTTTTGATGTATTACCCAGGAGGCTTTTATGTCTGTGGTATTTTTTTTTAATTTTGGATTGTAGATGTGATGATACTCATTGCTCTTGCCCCAGCGACGTTTGTTTGTTGCACTGCTTGTAAGCGCTTCGCTGCCAAGCTCAATCATTCCTATTATTTCCTCTGTATTGTCGGGGTTCTCCAGTCCTATGCGTGCTTTCTCTCCACTTTCTGACCAATGTGCGATGTCGCCACCTGCATTAATGAGGATTCTGTTGATATCTTTTTGTTTTCGTAGTTTTTGCATGACAAGGTCGATGAGATAACCTTTCCCTAAAGCACCAAAATCAAAATGAACCTTTTCGTGGAGAAAAATGTTTTTAGAATCTATAATCTCAACAGCAGTATCAAATACTGGCACTTCCTCTACAGCTTTCATCTGAAAAGTATATGACGCATCATAGCCCATCTGAGAAATCATTTGACCACCTAAAGGTGTGATGAGTTCACCTGATGCGTCGTACAATTTTCTATAATGCTGCAGCATGCATATCATATCTTTTGGTACCTCGACTTTGCCGGTACGACCTACAAGTGAAGTTAGAAACGAGTCCTTACGGAAACGTGAATAGTTGCATTCAAAATTGTCTATCATGGAAACACAAGACTCCCAGATGCTCTGGGAGTCTTTTTCGTGTAGATTTTTTGACCAAAGAGATATCGTCCACTGAGTTCCTGTTGCTTCTGTCGTATAATCACGTCTTTCCATAGCCTGTTTAGAGTGCAGCTACTGCGGCTTTAAATCCCCCTGTTGTTAGTGATGAGCCACCGATGGCATCGATGTCCGCAATCTCTGCGATGCTTTTACCAACGACCTTAGCACTTACTGCCTCTGCAAACGCCGCTTGATGTTTGATACTCACACTTTCTACTGCTTCTGGTGTTGCAATGATTTCTGAGACTTTACCACCCGTAATGGTCATAGAAACAGCAATCGTCTCTGCTCCTGCTGGTGACCTGTAAGACACGTCAAGATTTTTTGTGCCGTCGTCACCAATTGTCTCATCTGTTTTTTCCATCGCCTCTCCATCCATCACCTCTTGCTTTTTCATCATTTCTGTATTCTTGTCCATTATATCCTCACCTGTTTCTGTCACCTTGTCCATCATTGCATCTCCAGTCTCTGCCGTCTTGTCCATCGCCTTTTCTAGTGCTTGATCAGTGCCTTCCATAGCGTCTTTCCCTGCTTCTAGGGTACTATCCATCATATCACCAGCTTTTTGTTCGACAACTTCTACAGCTTGATCGAGTGGTTCTTTCGTCACATCAGTTGCCTCTCCGCAACCAGTAAGAATGACCAGTCCTGCTATACCAAAAGTTGCTGTCAATGTTTTTAATGATTTTTTCATATTTTATTTATTGCTATTATTTACGTATAGATTATAGCATAGTTTGCATCGGATCCTCATTTTCATGAGATTTTTTTCGGATCGCCTTTTTTTGATTTTATACTTGCAGATTTTGCATATGAACATGACTATGATCAGCACAAATTGTGCTAATAGTGGATTTATTTTAATGCCAGAATATCGCTATAATACATACTCATAAGTGGTATATCCTTACTATAAAGCTGGTATACCATAGTACCATGCTACACCTTCATAGACCCAGTTAGGATCGTTTGCGATTAGTCCGTCTTTTTCTGCTTCAGAGGCAGTATAAAAGTGCCCTTTGTAGTTTTCACTCCAAAATCGATATACGGGTGCAGTATTTGCCTCCTTCGTACCATAGACACCATAGACGATACCTTCATAGGCCCAGTTTGTGTCGTTTGCAATCAGATGATCCCGCTCACTACTGCTAGATGTATAGAAGTGATGTTTGTAGTTGTCACTCCAAAATCTGTAGACAGGTGTCGCATCAGGGTCAGATGTCTCGAGTACATCATATGCGATTCCTTCATATGTCCAATCAGGATTTTCGCGAACTATTGTACATTCTTGTGGATTTGATGTATAGAAGTGACCCTGGAATTTTTTGCTATAAAATCGACACAGATCTCCTTGTGAGAAATATGTTGCGATAATCGTATTTGCTGGCGAATTTGTTTCTGCTGAATATACTGTTGTTGCGACAATAGGGTGCCCTTTATGGTTGAGAGTAAATGGTGCAAGCTCTGCATTGTTTACAAGTCCATTTTTCGCGCCGAGGTATTCAAACTCGTTGCCTATATACCGTCCAACTGACATCGTAGAATCTGATGATACAAACGCTAGATATGGCACATCATTTAGATCAAGTTGCAGTGTTACACTATCAAAAAGGTCATTACTTGAATATGGCACATCCTCATACTCAATGACAAAGAGATTTTCAAAAATATCATCGCTATATGTATCGAGTGAGATGCCACCATCGTAGGTGAACTCTCCATTATTCTCCTGTGCATCTGCATGCCTATGCGCGATGTAAAGTGTATCGTCACTTGCAAAGTGTATTGGAGCGAGATTATAGACTCTATTTGGAGAAATCAGTGTTGCTTCTTGCGTCCAGACATCGTCAAATTTCTGTACGGTAATTGTGGTATTTGCACTACTGTTTACATATGCTAGATATGGTGTGTTCTCAGAATCAAATGCAAGTTTAGGTTTTTGGATGCCACCAGATGTGAAATCTTCACTTCCTACTAAATCCCACGCTGTACCTTTATACGCTGCGACACTAGCTCTGCGTGACGTCGTATCAACAAATGCAATATATGGATCATCATTGCGATCGATAGCGAGAGTCGCATGGTAATCTGTCTCATACGTCAGCGCCCCGCCCAACCCACCGACAGTTGTCCAGGTGGTGCCATCATATTTTTTAACGTGTATCTTGTGTGGACCTTCCTGTGAACTCGTTGCATCAGGTGATAACTCTAGGTACAGGACATACAATTCTCCCTTGCTATCTACCGCAAGAGTCATTTGTGTATACAGTTCTGGTACACCTGGGCTTTCTATCTCGATCCACGAGCCACTACCATCATCTTGCATTGCAACAATTTTTGTATTGTCGCTGTAGATCACTGTTGTCACGCCTTTATAATGTACGATTGTACTTTCACTTAGCGCGTTATATATGGCATGCTGGAATGTTTCTGGGCTAATAACTTGTGATTCCCATGAGCTTGCAGCTGTAACATCTGTTGCTACAAAAAATGTAAGGCTCAAAAAAATAGTGCTAGCGTATATTTTGCGTAGTATTTTTTTCATATTCTTTGGTAAGGCTTATATGTGCATTATATCATCACTTTTCTTTGTATCTCCATTTTTGAAATCTCTACTTCATGATTCTGCACTCTTTTTGTACTCTTTTATCGTATCTACAAACTCTTGTCCGTAGTCTTTTAGTTTCTTGGTACCGACGCCAGGCACCCTAGCAAATGCATCAAGTGATTCTGGAAAGTTTCTTGCCATTGCTCGCAGTGACACATCGCCAAATACGACGAATGCGGGTACATGTGCATCATCAGCGATTTGCTTACGGAGACCTCTGAGAATTTGGAAGAGTTTTTCATCATACTGCTCTTGTGCTTGTATGACAATTTTTTCTTCTTTTTCCATCTTTGGCAAATCGATTTTTTGCTTTTCATTGAGGAATTGTGCACCTTTTTTTCCAACTTTGTATGTTTCGTATTCATTGCTTGCTCGTACAAGAAATCCCTTAGCAATGAGCTGTGCCATATACTCCATAAGATCCTGTGTTGTATACTCCTTTGCGATACCCCAGACACTTAATTTGTGATGGTCTCTACTGAGAACAGCCTT
>CALIRC010000053.1 GCA_938044295.1 Minisyncoccota bacterium | reverse complement strand
TCGAGACCCATAAGCTAGCTGTGGTAGGTGTCGCAGCCGCGAGAGTGTGCACTTGGGTGTTGGGTGGTTATTTGGAGATGGTATAACTACAAAAATGTACGAAGTATAAAGCATTGCTACTAATAGAAACATTCTAAATCATATTGCAAATGCTACGACTGGATTTTGAGTACTATAGTCTTGCAGGCCTCAAAAAGAAGAGAGTGTTAAATGTGTGCCTCGGGTGGGACTTGAACCCACACTGTATTGCTACAACTGGATTTTGAGTCCAGCGCGTCTACCAATTCCGCCACCAAGGCTTGTGTGCACAAGAATAACGCAGTCTATAAAGAGTGTCAATGAGAGATATCTTGACGAAATTTTTCTGCACATACAATTGCACAAGCATTTGCTACATTCAGACTCTCGAATTTGCCACGCAATGGAATAAATATGCTCTCATCGCACAAATCTTGCGTAGACTGTGTAATCCCAGCTCCCTCATTGCCCATAGTGATCGCTACGCTCCCTGTAAGATCTGCATCATAGAGTGACTGTGATTTTTCATCTACAACAGTACCGATCACCTTTCCAGCAAACTTTGCAGCAAAATCCTCCATTTCTATCTCAGTAATGATCTTTGTGTAAAAGTGTGCACCCTGACTTGCACGCAATGCACGCGGACTCCAAACGTCTGCACACTTTTTCGTAAGACCAACCATCTGCACTCCCAGTGACACACCACTACGAATCATCGCACCCACATTTAACGGGTCTTGCACATCTTCTAAAATCAAAACAAATTCTTCTGCGGCATATACAGGTGCAGGCAATGCAGTACACACAGCTAAAATACCTTGTGGCGTCACTGTAGGTGCCATCTTCTTCATCGTATGCAATGAAACGCGGATCACTTTCTGTGATGAAATACGCGAAACAATCGAAGTGACTTCTTGAGACAAGAGCGCCTCCTTCGTTACATAGAGAGATTGAACATAGTCAGAACTGTAGCATAAAAGCATTTCTCGCACTACATGTACACCGTCAAGGATAATAACACGATCTTTGCGACGAGCCTTTGCGCTAGCACTATACTTTGCAACACGCTGTATCATTTTTTTATCTTCCTTCAACATAGAAGAAATTTCTTATTGTTTAATCAGAAATGTACAACAACATAATAAATACTCATGAAAGATCTCTCTGCGTAGCCAATATTACTACATTTTCAAGAAGGCATGCAATGGTCACAGGACCCACACCACCTGGTACCGGAGTAAGATAGGAGGCTTTCTTTGCGACAGAATCAAATGCAACATCCCCAACCGTCTTTTCACCTACAGCAGAAATCCCACCATCAATGACGATCGCATCTTCTTTAACTATATCTGCTGTAATAAGGTTCGGTGTCCCACAAGCCGTAAAAATAATATCAGCATGACTGATGACCTTATGCATGGTAGCTACCGCATCACAACGCACTTTATGGATCACTAAACCTTCACGAGTACATGCTGCTACCATTGCCTGCGTAAAAAGATCAGAATGTCCGACAATAACAGCATTTTTCCCTTCTAACTTTGTACCTGATGCCTCCGCTAACGTAAGTAATGCCTGCGGAAAAACAGGATAAATCACATCATCACCTGCAATAAACTGCTTGATATTATGAGGGTGAAACCCATCGACATCCTTGCGAGCACCCATAGCAGCAACGATTTTATGTGTGTCATATCCTACAGGTAACGGCATCTGCACCAAAATCGCATCAATATCATTGTCATTTCTCAAAAATGAAATACTTTCTATAAGTTCATTCTCAGAAATACCGTCAGCAAAAAAATATTTATGAAAATCAATACCAACCTTCTTAGCGGCTTTTTCTTTAAGTTTCACATAGAGCTGTGAAGCATAATCATCCCCCACAAGAACGACGGCAAGAGATGGAGTACGATCCAATGCCAGAACCCGTGTCTTAAGGACCTCATAGTGTGCATTGGCAATAGTATGGCCATCTAACAATTTCATACAAATAGTTACTAAAAATTCACATTCTAACCCGCCTTGCACACAATTTACTCTACAGTTACTGACTTAGCAAGGTTGCGTGGTTGATCCACGTCCAAACCACGACTAACACCTACATAATAGGAAAAAACTTGTAGTGGTATTACCGCAAGAAGCGGCGTAAGCATTTCAATAGTTTGTGGAAGTATAATAACATCGTCAGCATGTCGCTTCACTTCTTTTGCGCCTTCCGTTGTCACAACAAGCACTTTACCACTACGTGCTTTAATCTCTTCGATACCACTAAGCGTTTTATCATACACGCTATCTTTGGGTGCAAGAACAACCGATGGAAATTGCTTATCGATAAGTGCTATAGGACCATGCTTAAGCTCCCCCATCGGATAGCTTTCCGCATGTACGTAGGAAATCTCCTTAATCTTCAACGCACCTTCGATAGCAATTGGGTAATTATATTTTCGACCAAGATAAAAGAAATTCTCATATTTCGCATATTTTTTCGCAAGTTTCTTAATCGCCTTTTCTTGCGTTAAAATAGCTTCTACCTGTTTAGGGATCTTTGCAAGCTCAGCAAGAATTTCCTTACCTCGTACAAGCGAAAGGCTTCTTTGTCGTCCAAGAAGTACTGCAAAAAGTGCCAGGATAACAAGTTGAGACGTAAAAGCCTTAGTACTAGCAACGCCTATCTCTGGCCCTGCATGGTTATAAATACCTGCATCCGTCTCCCGCGCAATCGTCGAGCCAACAGCATTTACGATCCCAAGCGTAAGTGCACCTTGTGACTTAGCTTCACGTACTGCTGCCAATGTATCAGCAGTTTCACCAGATTGCGAAATTGCAATAACAGCAGTATTTTCATCGACAATTGGTGTACGATAGCGAAACTCACTAGCATATTCCACCTCAGTAGGAATACCAGAAAATTCTTCAAACATATACTCTCCGACAAGTCCTGCATTATATGACGTCCCACACGATACAAAAATCACACGCTTAATGTCACGCAAACGATCACTCACAGATGCTAAACCACCGAGTTTCACTGTACCATGCGCTACATCTATTCGCCCACGCATCGCATCTGCTATAGAATGAGGTTGATCATGAATCTCTTTAAGCATGAAATGTGCGTATCCTTCCTTTTGTGCTTGCTTCTCATCCCACTGCAAAATTTCTTCTGACTTATTCTGCTTGATACGCTCCATATTTTCCACATGATACTCATGCGGCGTAAGTACAACCATTTCACCATCATCGATATAGACAACACGCTTCGTATACGAGACAATTGCACTTGCATCACTCGCCAATATAAATGCTTCTTTCCCAATGCCTAGTACAAGCGGCGAGCTCTCTCTAAGCGCAATGAGCTTTTGCGGTTCATCAGCATGCATCACCACGATCCCATATGCACCCTGAAGTTTAGCTGCCGCACGAATAACTGCATGTTCAAAATCATATTTCTTATTTTCTTGCTCAATCAAATGAGCTATAACCTCTGTATCCGTGTCACTTGTAAAAACATGCCCTTTTTTCTCTAATTCCTTTTTAAGGAGACTGTAATTTTCGATAATACCATTGTGCACAAGATGAATCTTACCTGCACGGTGGGGATGTGCGTTACGTACACTCGGCTTACCGTGTGTAGCCCAACGTGTATGCGCAATCCCAACAACACCCTCCTTCTCAGTTTTCAGCACTTTTTGTTCCAGCTTGGCTACCTTGCCTTGTGCTCGACACGAAATAACTTTTTTTTCATCATGAAAAGCGATGCCTGCACTATCATAGCCACGATACTCCAAACGCCGTAAACCATCTAAAAGTACACTTTGTGCTCGGTGTTTCTTTCCTATATATCCTACAATTCCACACATATTTCTTGATTAAGTAAGCAATATTGTAGACTATAGCACATCTACACACAAAAAAAAGCACCTCCTATAAAAAAAGTGACTCGGAGCGCTTGTGACGTCCACCTTACAGGCCCAGTAAGCCAAAAAACATGTTCGTACGTAGAGAGTGCTACACGTCTTCTTCAGAGCAATTAGCACAATACGGGTGCGTCAATCGAAATGACGTCGATTAAACGATCAATTTTTTCGTTTTACCGATCTTTTTATGAATATAAAAGAGATATAAATCCCAATAAATTCAAAGAGCTTCACTGATCTGTCAGCTAGCAGATAGTCAAAGATCCCTTCAGAAAGACTAGGAGCAGTGAAGAAAAAACACCGTACCAATCTACCTGAAAATTTTTTGATCATTTTTCACGATCATCCCAGAAAACAAAGGTTAATCTGCGCTGAGATTATTAAAAACAAAAAAACCAGCATATCCTGGGTTACACTCTTGTGAGGCACAAACACTGCTTTTTCTCTAAGGCGTACTGACGTACATCATCAGAAAAAGGAGTGTTTATAAAGGAGCAGTGTG
>CALIRC010000052.1 GCA_938044295.1 Minisyncoccota bacterium | reverse complement strand
GCTTTATACGTGAATTCCCTCATTTTCATAGCGAAATATACAAAGATAGAAGAATAATATCTAGATATTGTGATGAGAATAATGTATTGTGTAGTAGGAAATGAGGGAATTGTAACAGAAATGGAGATTTGAGACATGCTCTTAACATAAAAAACGCCACGTAGTGATAAATGGCGTTAAAAAATATAGTCATCCGCACGACTACAAAGAAAAAACACAATATTGACAATATGATAAATATATGCTAAAGTTGACTGTTATGATTGTGATAAAAATTTATGAGTAGTACACAACAAATATCTCGCATGCAAAAGAAATTAAAATGTTACGCGCTCACACGTTTTAGCATGGCTAGCGCTGGCTTATCTGTACTGCTATTTTTTTTACTGACACTGACAGTGCTAAGAGGTAATACAAAAGAACCAGGACAGATGATTATCGTGAGCTATGCCTTGATCAGTCTACTAAGCTTTCTAGCATACGAAACGTACAATCACCACGCAGAAATCCACTGTAAAAAGACAATTACAAGGCTGATCGCAAAAAAGGTATCACAATATAGAGAAAAAATCGATACAGTTGGACGCCTCAGACATTTTATAAGAGACCTGAAACTATAGAATAAGTCACATATTAAACTGTGACTTTTTTTGTATGTTCAACATGTTCTATGGAAGGGATAGTTGATAAACTCATTGAATGCTGTTGCTTTTGGAAAAATTGAGGCATAATACTAACATATGAAATTTATACTAAAAATACTTTCTCTTGTGGTACTGTTTTACTGTGCAGTATGGGGAGTCATGTTTTACAAGCACGATGCAGCTTCACAGAGAATCATACTCACTTTTCCATTACCGCAGATAGAAAACGTGCCAGCCTGGGAAAGGAAGAGCGAGCGCACAAACACACAAATCAAAATAGGGATAATTACAGACACACACTTCGATTCCAAAAGGGGTAAGATAGAAGCGCCTAAAGAACAAATTGAAGGTCGATATATTGAACAAAAATACCTCGACATACTCGAGGAATTTGTGCACAAAATGAAAAAATTCGATCCAGAATTTATAATTCATTTGGGAGACATCATCGAAGGCACAGACACGGTACCAGAAGTTGGATTATTTGAAACGATGATTGTCGTCGACAAGCTCACTGAAATCGGGAAGCCGCTCTACTGGGTACTTGGAAACCACGACTTACGTAGTCTCTCACGTAGAGACTTTCAAGAAAAAGTGGGTGTAGGATATACAAATCACTATTTCGACGAAGGAGAGTATCGATTTGTCATTATAGATAGTAATTATCGTGATAACGGCATGCCAAACAATAGACTGACGACAGACTACATTCCAGGCCACATACCCGAGACAACCATCGCATGGCTTGAAAAAATTCTCGATACCGACAAAAATGTCTACATTTTCGTACACCATACGCCAGTAACCAAAGAATTTACAGGAAAAAAAGCGATACGCAATCACGAGGAGATATTAGCATTGTTTGAGAAGTACAATGTGCAAGCTGTGTTTAGTGGGCACATCGAGAAAAGGCATCATAGTGTAGTTGGCGGTGTGGAGTACTATACACTACCAGGAATCAAAAAAAGTAAAAAATACCCAGGTGCATACTACGAGCTCACGATAAAAGACCAGAAACCTGAGTTGCAGATATACTATCAAGAATCAGATGGTGGCCCATATACTACACGCCCATTCATCGAGGAGGGAAAGATGATCACAGATGTTTTACGAGAAAAAAAAGAGAATGAAGAAGATCAAAGCAATCATCAGGAATAAGAGGGTTAAAAAATGCCATCAAAAAAAACGCCATGCAAAAAATAATCACGTATACAAATAAAATACTGGCAATACTGATCATTGGCGTCATGGGACTCATAGGTATGCGGATGTTAAATCCAGAATTTCTCAGTGGCATGAGTAAATTCAATGAGCCACCCGCGATCATCGCAACATTTCTGCTACTTGCAGTACTCTATCCTGGAATGCTCCAGCGCATGGGCATGCCTGCAAGACTACTCAAATACCCAGTCATCTGGAGGCGTACCCTAGGAATTACAATGTATCTCGCAGCATTAGTACATTTCCTTTTTTTAATAGACTATCTGCCGTGGTTTTCCGACGGATTGATTAAGAACCTCGACGCGCTGACGGCCAGTGGCATCTGTACAATCGTTCTACTACTACCTGTACTACTAACATCAAACAACGCCTCTGTACGCTTTCTGGGGAAGCGGTGGAAGCTTATACAACGCACAACATATCTCATCTTACCGCTGATCACTGTGCATCTCTATAAAACAGGTGAGACACCACTCATGATCCTCTACGTTATAACATGCATTTTAATCATTACATCATACTTTATGAAAGTTATAAAAAAAGGCACATCGCCTGTAGTGACAGCAGTAGTAGCATCCGCAGTAATTGCATTTGCACTTGGGTTTGCATACTTATTACTACAACTCCTCTTCAAAAACGCTCACGACGAACACCAAAAAGAATTGCTACAAGATGTAAGAGGTCAGAACAAAGAGCTCAAAAGAGTGAATGAGGAACTCAAGGAAAAAATACGTCATCTCGAGGAGTGAAAAGTGCTACAGCTCATTCGCGTGATGTAGAAATAGTAAAAAAACGCGAAAAAATAAACTTTCCT
>CALIRC010000051.1 GCA_938044295.1 Minisyncoccota bacterium | reverse complement strand
AATGTGATGGAGGAGATTTATGTACAGATTCTTGTGAAGTGATTGCCTCATGTAATGAATCTATACATGGCAATACACTAGATGAAGAACCCTCAAGCAATCTGTGCTCGACTGGATCACAGTCAACTGTCACTGGAAGTGGAAGTGTTACAGATCCTTGGGTGTGGACATGTGAGAATACAAGAGGAGATGTACAAATAGAGTGCAATGCTACAAAAAAAGTTGAAGCAACTAAGGAGATATCAGAACCAGAACAAGAAAGAGAAGTAGAGAAACAGACAGAGCCAGAAACAGAGACAGTATCAGGAGAGTTTGGCGAGTCAGGAAATATCGCACAAGAAGAAATTACTCAAATAGTGGAGTCTGTACAAAATAACCCAGTCGCAGAAACAGCAGAAAACACACAAGAAGCTCCTCAAGAGGTTCAGGTGCCACAAGGAGTATGTGAGGCAAATGATTATAGTGATATTAAAGGTCATATCTGGCATGACGATAATCGCAACGGCATAATAGATGCAAATGAAAATGGTATCGAAGACGTGACTGTGGAGTTATACAACAGCGAAGGAGAAGAGTTAGAAGAAGACAAAACGGATGATGATGGAAAGTTTCGTTTCGAAAACTATGCACCAGGAAAATACACTATTGATGTAAAAGGTTCTGACGAAGATTTAGATGGCTACAAAATCGTTTACGAAAACGATGCAAATAGAAATGGACGCGATCAAATTAAGTTGAAATGTGACAACAATCATACGAAAACACTCTTTGGGTATGACACGGGAGGAGCTGATGATGCAACTTCACGACCACGCACATTAGCTCAGACAGGTGGTTCAATACTAGAAATGATCTTAAATCAATTCATAAGATAAGGTTTCAGTAAAACCTAATTCAAATAAAAAAATCGCTCAAATATATATGAGCGATTTTTTTATGATCTAGAAACTAAATATGTGAAAAATGTATTTTTTAACAGGATTTTGACAAGCGCAATTTACAAATATCCTATAAAAACCTTGCATTCATAAGGAGATGGGGTTTCAGACGGCAGGGAAAGGTCTTGACGAAAAGTGAATTATATGCTATATTGGACCGTTAGTCGTTAATAAGTCTAATGTGTAAATGATATGAATATTAGTAGAATTTCACGCATCAGCGTGATCTTTGTTGCACTTTTCGTTCTCGCGCCTTCAGTGCAGGCAACAGAGCCAAAATGCAGCAGTGACTATGATGGTCAGTATGTGAGTCATAAGCCAGAAGTTTCTAGCGACCTCTGCGCAGTGGGCTCTCCATCAGGTAAAATCGAAGGTGATGGATCAAAGAGCAATCCATGGAAATGGCATTGCTATGATGAACAAGGTAATGAAGGTGATCGATGTGAGGCCTTTAAAGAGCTTTGCGGAAACGGAAAAATTGACAGTGGAGAACAATGTGATGGAGGTCCAGACTGCAATAATTCTTGCGAAATGGAAGCAAAATGTGGTTCAGCTGATGGTGGAGAGTTCGAGGAAAAACCATCATCCAATCTTTGTAGCGTAGGAAGCCCTTCTGGAACACTTGAAGGTGACGGATCAGTTTCCAATCCATGGAAATGGCATTGCTATGATAGTGCAGGAAACGCTGATAACAAATGTACAGCTACAAAAAAAGTAGAAGAAGTTGTTGTTGAAGAAAAAGAAGAAATTGCAGAAGAGGTTGAAGAGGAAGAAATTGTAGTGCAGGAAAAAACTGCACCAGCAGCAAGTTGTGCACCATCAGACTACAGCGACATCAAAGGCCACATATGGCATGATGATAATCGTAACGGCGTAATTGACGCAGGTGAAACAGGAATTGAAGATGTTACGGTTGAGCTCTATGACAGTAACGGCAATGAGGTAGAAGAAGATGAGACAAATGCTGATGGTAAGTTTCGTTTTGAAAACTACGCACCTGGAAAGTACACAATCGATGTCCATGGACATGATCGTGAGCTAGATGGATTCACAATCGTCTACGAGAACGATGCAAACTTCAATGAACGAGATCAAATCAAGCTCAAATGTAACAATAACCACACCAAGACACTGTTTGGTTACGATACTGGAGCTTCTGTAGAAGGTGTAGGTGGTAACAGTAACCGACCTACAACACTCGCACAGACAGGAGGATCAATGTGGAGCTACATCATAGGATTCTTTATAAAATAAAAGATCGGACAAAGAAAAATCACACAGCAATGTGTTATTTTTTCTATGGCACCGGTAGATCTTAACATGCACAGAATACTGTTTTTGATACTGCGCCGGTCATTATTCAAAAGAGTGGGAGTATTCTATAAAATTGATGTAGTAAGAGCGAAGTGAGTAAGAGTTTGACACTCCTAGGGGCTCTTAGGTAGTATGTAAACAATCGTCAACGCATGAAAAATTTATAATACACAGATAAAATGAAAGAAGAAATATCAATGACAAAGAAAGATCTCAATGTAAGATCGCTACAAGAAAGCAACAATCGATTCATAGAATTCTACAAGCATTTAGCAGAATTAAAAATACTATTCAGACAGGGGTGGGTCCGTAAATGGGGTGTAAGTCAAAACAAAGCAGAAAGTGTTGCTGATCATATGTTTTCGACAGCAGTTTTTGCTCTTGTGTGTGCAAAAGAGTTACGTCCAGATCTAGACGCGCCCCATGTTGCACTGATGCTACTCGTACATGATCTATCTGAATCAATAACAGGTGACTACACGCCAAGTGATAACAAGGATCCAGTAGAGAAAGAAACGCAAGAACGAGAAGCATTGATAAAAATATTTGCAAAATTTGAAGCAAAAAAATTCTTTGTAGACTTATGGGAAGAGTATCAAAAAGCACAAACACCAGAGGCACAATTCGCTAAAGATTTTGACAAACTAGATGCAGTCATCATGTCATCGGTGTATAAAAAATGTAGCACTCAAAAAGGTATGCAAAAAGAATTTTCTAGTGGAGCGCATGAAAAAATCACAGGAATAGAAGCGCAAGATATTTTAGACGCACTAAATCAGAAGTGAAAAAAGTAATGGACAAACAATAGTGTTACACAATCGATACTCATTGCAATTCAGCCTGGACTATAAGACGATTTTTGCCAGACCAATCACAGGCATATAATGTAAGGATATCTTCGTCTGTAGGATCTTCCACTGAGATGTCAAAGAGATCTACCTCAAATGTATTGTAAACTTTATAGTCATATTGTTCGCCCTCCCAATAAATCGTAATCATATCATCTTTTTTGATCTCATCAATATAAAAAAGAGGATATTCGGGCTTATTCTTATAGCGGTGACCTACAATGACAGTATTCCCACCTTTGTCAGGTGTGTTGGTATGTGTACGTCTCCATGTTTTTAAATAATCTTTGTCATCCTCATACTCACCTTCAGTGATATCAATAAGTACTCTTTGTGATGGGATCAAAAGGGTGTTGACAGTAGGGATTTGTTCTTCTTCTAGGGCAAGCAGACGCTGCTCAGAGAGTTGCTCTTCGAGATGAATCACTTTAGTACGAGAATAAGAACGCGATATCCAGATAAGAGTCAAAATACAACAAAAGACAGCAAAAATAATACCGCCTTGTCGCGAGAAAATATTGCGAAAATATCGTGAATTTTCTATCATGCAACTATGATAGTAGATAAATGATAGTTTGGCAATGGAAGTAAGAGAGCGGTATGGCAGAGAAAATCCCTCTACAATGGTCTTAAAAAGTACTGATTATGTTTCTTAGATAAGCCCTTATGATAGTGTATTTCGTGAAGATGCAGGAAAAGTGACTGTAAATGAAAAGCCACCCTCTATGAGGTTTTTTGCTACGATTGTTCCATGATGATTTTTTACAATTTCTTTACAGATCGACAGACCGAGGCCGCTACCTGAAACAGAGTGCGTGTTGTCCGATATGCTGCGGTAAAAGCGATCAAAAATATGTGCAAGATCATCCTGAGGTACGCCATTACCACTATCAGTAACAACGAGGACAGCACTACCATCCACATGAGATAAGGAAAGAGATATTTTTTTTTCTTGGTGATCAGATGGTATGTATTTAATGGCATTTTCCAAGAGATTTACAATAAGATTCTCAATCTCGTCATGGTTACCAGAGATGAGACATAATGGGCTGATATCATGATCGAGTGTGATATCAGCATCAGCAGCAACTGGAATGAAATGATCACACAAGAGCTCTGCAATAGCACTCAAGTCAATAATAGTATGTGACGTTTTTTGTAGTTGTTGTGCATTCTCCATGCGTGTAAGCATAAGCAGAGATGAAATTGATTTAGAGACATCGTCTATTGAATATTGCAAAGAGTGTACATCAGTTCGCTGATCATGTAATAATGCAAGTTTGTCAAGTTGGATGCGCAGCACGGAAAGCGGCGTTTTAAGTGCATGCGAAATGTCCACCATCATTTTCTCTTGGGATTTTTGCAAAAAATTTATTTCTTGTGTCCTCTTTTTTACTTGTTCCTCTAAAAGCTTAGACTGTTCTCGCTCCTTCTCAAAAAGAAGAGCCTTCTCCATAGCGGCACTCAAGTGATGGGAAAGTTGCTCCACAAGGTAGTGATCTTTTTTAAAAAAAGGATCTCCAGAACGACGAGAACCTAGAAAAATGCCACCAGTTGGACGATCGTTAAAAATAATTGGAACATAAAGTACATAATTATTTTCCTCCATCCATCGAGCTGCTCCACAATGATCTTTGTTGTCTGGAAAAAAAATCCTCTCTGTGTTTTTTCGGAGCTCTGAGATTTGCTCTTGTGAAAAAATACGATCGATTGCGATAGTACTTTTTTTCTGAAAAAAACGATCTTGCGAAAGTGAGGTAATAGCCATTTTTCTTAAACTGAGAATGGAAGACATTTCTTCAATTGTAGAATGTATAAGGCCTTCCATGCGAATATGAGACTGCGTAACATCTTGCAAGGCCTTCGTCGCATCTAGATAGTCATAGTCATACTTAAAAAACCATGGGTGAGTAATTTTACGGAGAAAACGATCAAGGATAGGCACAGTAAAGATACCAAAAAGAGTTGTAAGAACAACACTAAAAATTTCCTGAATTTGAATATATTGACTAAAAAAACGTCCAATTGAAAATACAAGAAGCAGATAAAGGCAAATAATTATAGTAGCGATACATAGATAGATTAATCCTCTCTGGATAATAATGCGAATATCCATGAGGTGATGACGAATAATCGCATAGGTCGTACAACCAACCATCGCAACACTAAAAATTGGTCCAAATTTTGACCAACTAGCATTATCTGTAAGAGCAGGAAGGATTAGATTGGTAGATGCTGCACCAAAAAGGAAGATACCCCAACCAATAAGCACATAACTTAATTGCAATTTCTCAATGGAATAAGAATGAAGAAAGCTACGCACAAAGTTCGTAAGTGTATGAGCGATAAACAAAAGGTAAAGAAGCATGACAAATATATACGCTTTACCAAGCGCTATATCATCAATGCCAACACCGAGATCCAATGAAACAGAGTAAATAACATGTTTTGTAAAAGAGAGGAATCCTGCTAAAACAGCTAAGGTAGCATAAATCGAACGCATTGCTGGGTGATGGTCTAAGCGTTCACTTGGAAATAAAGTTGAGAACCACCAAATCATCCAAACCATTAGCAGGGATGGTGGAAATGTTGCGCGTGTCCAAAAGAGCGCACCTCCAGGGCTGGTACTTGTGTCTGCAAGGTAATTGGTAATTGACCAAAAAACTAAGCCTACAACACTGATAATAAATGTTGTAATCGCAGTATGGTATCGAATTGACTTACGCTGAATAAGAATGATACCCACCAAAAAAAGATTGACCACGACGGAAATAAGTACGATAGCAAGATTAATATCCATGAAGAAGACGTGTATAGTCAGTAGAAAAAACTGGAGAAAGAATTGTAGTATATCTCTTTCTCCAGTATACAGCATGAGTTTATGCTGCGATATTTTGTGCTGTGAAGACACCTGAAATGCCTTCTGGGTTAATGATGTGATTCCAAATACGCTTATTCTTGCGCATCGTAGACAATTCTGCAGGGAATAATATACCTGGCATAACAATGCTACCTTCGCAATAGAAATCATCTCCGATGCGATGAATCGGAATATGAATTTTTTGACAAAGATTGAGAAGATTAAGGTCAATAACCATAAAATATGCATCTACCGAATGTGCTTGCGCAAACCAATGCAGCCCCTTGACAAGTTCAATTGTCATAGAATGGCGACGCATACCAAGGCCAACACTCGCAAAACGAGAAACCTCTCTTATATTTTGACGCTTAATACCGCGCAATTTCTGCTCAACAAAATAATTCGCTTTAACATTGCCAAGTGGCAAAGAGAGATGGCTCAGTTCCTCATGAGGAAACAATAAGTGAGAATCCCCAACAAGACGCATACCTGCTACTATTTCGCGGTCACGCTCCACCATAATC
>CALIRC010000050.1 GCA_938044295.1 Minisyncoccota bacterium | reverse complement strand
GGTCATCTACAATGATCGGCAAAAATCCTGCTTCACTCAGAGCTACGACTGTATGAGATCCGATGTATCCTGCACCGCCAGTTACGAGAATTTTCATATTTTGGGAGGTATTTTTTTAGAAATAATATGCCATAGTTTTCGACTGAGACAATATGTGATTATTAGTCCAATGATTACTGCAATGAGAATTGGGATTCCACTAATCACGAAGTAAATTGTTTTATCTGCGATTTCTTGGAAGCGTAAAGTGAGTTCGTTGAGAGCGTTTTTTGCAACTGCTAGTGGTCGCCAGCTATGCGAAGATCCTTTTATGGTTTCTTCATGCATGTCCACGGTGATGCTACTATACGTCGTTTGCTTTTCAAGTGCATTCAGCATTGTTTGAAGCGTCTCTATTTGTATCCGTACGCGCGCAAGTTCTTTTTCTATCACAATGAGATCATCTACACTCTCAGCTTCTTCAAAGAAAGATCGTAAACGTTTTTCGTGTTCTAATTGGTTTTCGATTTGTGTTTCTAAATTGGTGTATTTTTCGGTGACGTTTTGTGTTGTTGTGGACTCATAGTGTACAACTGATGCAATTTCTTTGATTTTTTTTAAAGCAAATTCGAATTGATCAACTGGGATGCGTATTGTAATATGTGCATTTCGCTGCTCACCATCTGCAGTGTAAATATTTTTATCGAGAACGGATCCTTGAAAAAGATTTGCTTCAAAAGAAATTTTTTCAGTTGCGTCGTCAATGCTGTCGACCGTCATGCTAAGAGTGCCGTTTTTTATGACGTGTTGTAGCGCGTTCTCACTTTCTCTTTGTCTTTCTTGTGTTGGTTGTGCTGTTGTTTCAGTCTTTTCTTGTGTGGGTATCTGTGGTGGTGTAGTACTGAAATTTGTAATAGCTGAATCTTGCACATTCCCACTTGCAATTAACTCTTTTGGCTGGTTTTTTGCATTTTTAGTACTTTTTTTAATTGATGTGGGTGTGGAAAAGTGTGAAACAAAGATAATACATACTGCGACAGTGATTAGAAAAGTAGCAATTGCGACGGTTTTTTTCTTGTGTACTTCTTCTGGTTTGCGGTGTATTTTTTTCATAGGCATTTTATTTTCGTTATTATACCATATTTCTTTTGCTTTTTGCCTGTTTTTGTCATATAATAGCCATACTCTTGAGATATGTATTTGATCTTTACAGATATATGTATCGATCTTTGATTTAATAATCTCAACAGTTTATATTCGCTATAATCTGTTAACATTCATCCAGTTCTTAGTCATTTTTAGATTACTGCGTGCTTTTTCATCAAAACTCTTTAATCTGGACTAAAGGATGTTGTATGACTTGTATAATACCATCTCCAAATAACCACCCAACACCCAAGTGCACACTCTCGCGGCTGCGACACCTACCACAGCTAGCTTATGGGTCTAGACACACTGCGCATCAGTGGCAGATGTCTCGCTCACGAGAGAGCACACTTAATGTAGGCTGGTTATTTGGAGATGGTATAAATTTTAGAATTTTTCGTATAGTGAACATCAGAGTGGAATTTTTGATGCGTAAATTTTTTTAATTTTTTTTCAATGAAGCCGTATTTGTCTGTTGTCGTCCCACTTTTTAATGAAAAGGAAAATATTTCTGAACTTCATGCGAAAATTGAAGCTGTTTGTCGTACTTTGGAAAAGTCGTATGAGATTATTTTTGTTGATGATGGCTCTACAGATGGTTCACAGAACATCGCTAAAACACTCTCACCACTTGTGTACATCGAGCTTCGACGGAATTTTGGACAGACAGCAGCTTTTGATGCCGGATTTAAGGAAGCCGCAGGTGAGATTGTTGTAACGATGGATGGTGATTTGCAAAATGATCCTGCTGACATACCGCTGCTTTTGGCTGCGATTGATCGTGGTGCTGATGTTGTTTCTGGTTGGCGATATAAACGACGTGATTCATTTATGAAAAAATTCTTTTCTCGTACTGCTAATGTTTTGCGGACGGTACTCTTAAAGGATTCGATTCATGATAGTGGTTGTTCATTGAAAGCATTTCGGGCTGAAGCGTTGCGCGACATCGACCTTTACGGAGAAATGCATCGGTTCATTCCAGCGCTTTTAGAAGTAGATGGATGGATTGTGCAAGAAGTGAAAGTATCGCATCATAAAAGAAAAGCAGGAAAAACGAAGTATAATTGGAAGCGAAGTATCAAAGGCTTCTCTGATATGATTTATATTTGGTTTTGGCGCTCCTATGCTTCACGACCGATTCACTTCTTTGGTGGGGGTGGTATTTTTCTCATCACACTTGGTTTTGGGATATTGCTGTGGATGGCTTATGTAAAGATTTTTTTTGATGCGTCGCTTTCTGATCGTATCTGGCCGCTAATGGGTGTGTTTTTAGTTATGCTTGGCGTGCAGTTTTTTGTCTTTGGGCTTTTAGCAGACATTCTTACGAAAAACTATTATAAGGTACGTGGCCGAATGAATTATTCTGTAAAAAAAGTAACGACAAAATAGATGAAAACAGTAGCAGTTTTTGGAACTGGATATGTTGGACTTGTGAGTGGTGTGTGTTTGGCTGATGTTGGACATCGGGTAATTTGCGTCGATGTTGATGCAACAAAAATTGCCCAGCTTCAGGAGGGTTTATGTCCGATTTATGAACCAGGACTTACAGAATTGTTAGTGGAAAATATCAAACAAGGTCGCATTACATTTACGACAGATGCTCAAAAAGCTGTTGAAAAGTCAGAAATTATCATGAGTGCAGTTGGCACACCACCAATGGAGGATGGTAGCGCTGATTTGCAGTATGTGCTTGATGTAGCAAAGTCTGTCGCTACTTTTATGGATGATTACCGTGTAGTTATCACGAAATCAACTGTTCCAGTTGGTACAGGAGAGAAGGTGGAGGCGCTCATGCGAGATGTGCTTACTGCTCGCGATGTTGACTATGCTTTTGATGTAGTTTCAAACCCAGAATTTCTCAAAGAGGGAAGTGCTGTAGCTGATTTCCAAAAACCAGATCGTATAATCGTTGGCACACAAAGTGATCAAGCGATAGAGCTTATGACTGAACTGTATCGCCCACTTATGCAAAGAGAAAATCGTCTTGTTTTTATGGACCGTTCAAGTGCGGAGCTCACTAAATATGCAGCTAATGCTCTTTTGGCGACCAAAATTTCTTTTATGAATGAGCTTTCACGACTAGCAGACAAAGTTGGTGCAAATATCACATCTGTACGTCGCGGAATTGGCAGTGATCCGCGTATAGGGAAGCACTTTATTTACCCAGGTCCAGGATATGGAGGTTCGTGTTTTCCTAAAGATGTGCAGGCACTCGCAAGAACGTCACATTCTGAAGGTTTGGATGCATCTCTTTTGGAGGCTGTAGAGCAGGTTAACCACGAGCAACCACTGTACTTTACACAAAAAATCATTGATTATTATGATGGTGATCTTTCTGGAAAGGTCTTTGCTTTGTGGGGCCTTGCTTTTAAAGAGGAGACGGATGATGTACGTGTTTCTCCTGCTGAGAAGATTGTGGAGAAGCTCATCGCAGTTGGTGCTCATGTGGTTGCATATGATCCAGAGGCGATGAAGACGTTTGAGAAATTTACGAGGGTAGGAAAAGATTCTCATGTTTCCTATGGCGAAAATGAGTACGATATACTTGCTGGTGCTCACGCACTTATTATTGCAACGCCGTGGAAACAGTTTCGTGCGCCGGATTTTCTACGTATTCACAAGGATGTGAACGATGCTGTGATCTTTGATAGTAGGAATCTATATTTGCATGATGAAATGCGGAAATATGGATTTGACTACATTAGCGTTGGTCGTCCAAACTTACTTCAAAAAAAGAGATAGTTTCTCGTGAATTTTTTGTGATACTATTTCTATTCACGTTATTTTCCGCCCTGACACTAGACTATCTATTTTTTACTTGTTGGAGAAGTAATTATTAATTTCAAAAGGTTAGATATTGTGGTTATGGTGAATAGGATTTTTTGCGATTATATTTTGACGGTTTTTTGCAGTGAATTGTGAGTACTAAAGAATTAAATTTCTGAGATGCGCGTGCTATTTTTTAACTATGAGTATCCACCGCTTGGTGGCGGTGCAGCAAATGCTACAGAGCAGCTTTTTTTGGCTCTGAAAGATCAGGAAGATCTCGTCATTGACTTGGTGACCAGTGCAATTGATGATAAACAAAGCGTTGAGTATGTTGGGACAAATATCACAATTTATCGTATTCCTATTGGAAAAAACGAACAGAATTTAAATTATCAATCGCACAAGGAGCTTATTACATATTCTTGGAAGGCTCTTTTCTTTTCTCGTACTCTTATGCGGAAATATACGTATGACCTTACGCACAGTTTTTTTACATTGCCTTGTGGAATGATTTCTCTCTTTATTAAACTGTTTTATCGGAAACCATACGTTGTTTCACTTCGTGGAGCTGACGTGCCTGGTTATAGCGAACGATTTGTTCTTATATATCGTTTTTTTACGCCACTTATACGGTTTATTTGGTGGCGTGCGTCGCATGTTGTTACAAACAGTAGAGGGCTTACAGAACTTGCGCAAAAAGCAGCGCCAAACCAGAAGTTTCTAGAGATTTTTAATGGGATTGATGTGCAGTATTTTACCCCTAGTAATCGTTCTATCGAAATTAAGGAGCGTGATTTTGTTATTCTTTGTGCGGCGCGGCTTACTTATCGCAAAGGATTTCTAGAGGCAATAGAGGGGTTTGCAACGATTGCGGAGAAGTATGCTCACGTGCGTATGATTGTAGCTGGTGGCGATGGTGGGATGATGCGACGATTGAAGGGGCATGCACAGGCGCTCAGTGTGCAGCACCGCATATCTTTCCCAGGATACTATACTAAGCAAATGGCTCCAGAAATGTACAGAGAGGCAGATGTTTTTTTGATGCCATCTCACAATGAAGGCATGAGTAATAATGTCTTGGAAGCACTTGCATCTGGTTTGCCACTACTGATGACGCCTACAGGAGGATGTACTGAACTTGTACATGAAGGAAAAAATGGTCATGTGATTGCATTTCACTCTAGTGATGATATTGCAGCTAAACTTGAGAGTATCATTACGCAACCAGCAAAAGCTTTTGCAATGGGAAAAGAAAGTCGTAAAATTGCGGAAAATCTTTCGTGGCAAAAGGCTGCAGACGCATACTATGCACTTTATAAGGACGTGTAAACTTGAATTATGGTAAGATGTGTATATCTTTTCGTTCTTTGTGGTGTGTATTAGTGAGGTGCAGAGCGTGATTTCAAACCTGTCAGAACTTACGCACTTGGTGTACTTTGTTGTCGAAATCTATGTTTTTCACTCACCGTAGGCAGATTATGGCGCGTGAAAAGCCTCGATTTTGCCTAAAGTTACACTTACGTGCGTAAAAGCTCTACCTGTAATTAGTAGAAAATTTTTTTATGTTGGAAATAAAGTACATTCGGGAAAATGCTGAAGCTATTCAAGTTGCGGCAAATAATAAGAACATTGATCTAGATGTTGCTACGCTTTTAGCTATTGACAAAGAGCGTATAGAACTTCTCAATGAGGTAGAAACACTGAAATCTGTCAAAAATGACTTGAATGACATGATGAAGTCAGCTACTGATGATGAGCGTGGTGAGATTATTGCGAAAGGGAAGAAGATTAAGGCTGCTCTTGAAGTAAAATTGCCAGAACTTCGGACTGTTCAAGAGAAATATCAGCATTTGATGGTTAAGGTACCTACAATACCAGCTACAGATGTGCCTGTGGGTGTCGATGAATCTGAAAATGTGACAGTCTACGAAAAAGGGGAGAAGAAGACGTATGACTTTGATCCACTTTCTCATGTGGACTTAGCGCAGTCGCTTGATATTATCGACTTCAAGCGTGGCGCTGCTGTTTCTGGTTATCGAGGGTACTACTTGAAAAATGAAGGGGCGGAGCTCGTGATGGCAATGATGACGTATGCTATGCATAAGATGATTGCTAAGGATTTCATGCCGATGATTCCACCTACCCTTGTCAAGGATTATGCACTTTTTGGGACAGGGTATTTCTCTGGTGCGCAGTACAATCATGCAACAGATGAGGTGTTCCAGGTTTCTTCATCAATGCCTGCGGATGATTTCAATACGGAGCATAAAGGACAAAAAGCAAAGGATAAAAAATTTCTTGTCGGTACTGCGGAGCCTTCACTTTTAGCGTACTATGCTGATCAAGTTCTTGCAGAAGGGGATTTGCCGATTCGTATCTGTGGTTATTCTCCATGTTATCGCAGTGAAATAGGTAGCCATGGGAGAGATACGACTGGACTTTATCGTGTGCATGAGTTTATGAAGATCGAACAAGTGATTATTGCGCCTGCAGATGTGGATCTTACTGAGAAACTTCAGGAGGAAATGGTTGCAATTTCAGAAGAAATTCTTATGGAATTAGAGTTGCCATATAGAAAATTGGCTATATGTACTGGTGATATGAGTGCTGGGAAGTATCGCATGTTTGATCTCGAAGTATGGATGCCTGGTCTGGAGCGGTGGGGAGAGACTGGCAGTGCATCAAATTTTTTGGATTGGCAGTCACGAAGATTGAATGCACGGTACAAAGATGCAGCAGGAAATGTTAAACATGTTTATATGCTTAATAATACTGTTTTGCCATCTGTGCGACCTCTTATTGCGATTTTAGAGAATTTTCAACGCAAAGATGGCTCAGTAGAGATTCCAAAAGTACTCAGACCATTTATGCATAGTAATAAGAAAGTTATCACAGCGAAGAAGTGATCAGCGTCTTTGTTGACATTCATACTTTTTTATGGTACATTGTGACAGATTCTTATCAGGGGAGTTTTATTGTTATGCAAAAGTCTTTGTCTGAACAGGCTTCGTGCTTGTTGGCATCTGAGTTTTTTTCCGCGCAATTTATAAAGGCAGTGTGTGCAAAAAAAGGTGTTGCTGCAGTAAATGGTGCGCCGGAAAAAATACAAAAGTGGGTTTTAGAAGTGCTGTGTTCACGTTTAAATTTTGATCATACTAAGGCGGAGGTATCTCAGATTCTTGAGTGTGTTTGTCAACGGCGGTATGAACTGTCACAAGAGGATGGATTTGGAAATAAAACAGTGACTTTTTTTCACACGTACCTCAGTTTTTTTGATTTAACGTGTTTTGGGGTGTATCAGTCAGATATTACACTCCCAGTGTCTTTCTCTCCAAAAGCGAATGATTTATTACAACTTATGGGACGTATATGAAATATTTGCTTTATAAATTTTGTAACAAATATTGTCAAAACCAATTATAATAATCCACAGTTTTTTGCTACTGATTTCGAGTCCGGATTTGTCATGTTATCTCAGAATAACGATAAAAATGACACGTTGTTGGAAATTTGTTCGCTTAGGATCGTATAACAGTGAAATATTTTACCACTGCATAATGGTTGTATGCAGTGGTTTTTTTTGTACTTTGCAGTCGAAGTCGCTGTCTATTTCCTTGAGAATACCAGCGTACAGAAATAGAGAAAAAGGCGGAGATCGAAGGGAGAGCTGATGACTTTTCTGATTTTGAAGAGTGTATAGATACAGATGGAGATGGATGGGGTTGGACTAAGGGAGAGCGTAAGTCATGTATCGTAGGAGAATAGGATTTTTGATACTAATACCATCTCCAAATAACCACCCAACACCCAAGTGCACACTCTCGCGGCTGCGACACCTACCACAGCTAGCTTATGGGTCTAGACACACTGCGCATC
>CALIRC010000049.1 GCA_938044295.1 Minisyncoccota bacterium | reverse complement strand
CCTAGTAATCCTACTCACTGCTATGTCTGTCGGCTCGTGCTCGTATCTCCAAAATCAAGAAGACAACAGAAAAATTAAGAGTCAGAAAAAAAAACAAGATGCCGCACAAAGGGTATTGCCAGCACTTGAGAAAAATATCGATATCGCAAAACGCTGCATGAGCGAAGGTCGGATTATTTCAGAGCCATATGATAATGCACGGATTTGTGGCAATCCCGGTGAATTGTGGGTAGATAGTAGTAAATTAAAATTCACAAAACAAGCACTATGTGAATTTGAAGCAAACTCTACTGATCAGACCTTTTCATTTTGTATAAAAATACCAGGATCTGCATCCTATAAATGCACGCAAGATGGTTGCGTACAAATGACCCTAGAAGACACGAAATACGCAACAGAAGATACCGGAGCTGTATTTGAAAATACTCTCAACATTCTCGAAGAGGAAACTGCACAATTTGATGACAAGGATGTAAGAATAGCTGCTACATTTTGTAGGGATCTAGGACTGGCGCTAAAAGGTCAGGGTGCGAGTAATGAGCAAATTATTGCTGCATATGAAGAATTAACAAAAAAGCAGGTGCGTGCAGGCGACGGTCGTTGTAGCGAGTTCACAAAATGGGCTCAAGGAATGAGTGTTTTTGCAGAAGACACCCCAGACAAAAAATTTGAAAATAGTTATACAAGTTTTCCTGCATGTAAAGAATTTTTTCATAGGCTTGGACAAGTAGATACATCTAGAGATCGTCATGAAAAATATATAAAACATCTAGACTCACGTCCTGAAGGCACAGACATAGAAAAAGATTGTAGTGAAAGATTACGCGAGATAGAGCCAACATTTGTGGGAGATGTGAGAGCATCCCGTGGGTGGTGATCGACATATGTGGAATTAACAAAAAGACTATAGTGATGACACTACTATGCGTGTATCACATGAAATAATCTATCAACATCTGTACTGTTTGCCCCATGGGTCACTCAAAAGGAATTGATGATAGCATTGCACTTGCAACAAAAGAGATAACTCTCCCGCGCAGCGATACACACTAGAAGACCAGGTATTGATGACATTATCAGTATCTCAGAGAGACCTAAAGAGGTACAAGGACGTATCGCTCTAAGAAACTGGGAAGGTGAGGCTCGTCTTGGAAGCGGATATACTCGTACTTTAGAAACATTCGTCGAGAGGATAAAATAAAAGAGCGCAGACTGAGAAGTCATACGCTCGTAGCCTCAGATGAGGCATACACCCATTTGTTCAGCTCAGACAATTCATGTTGAGACTGTTCATTGTATCGCGAAGTGGAAACAAATCGACAACGTAGCCGAGAAAGTGGTTTTCACCGATATCCCTTGTGAGAAATATCGTCGGATGCGGATAACTGGACGTTGTGTAATAGGGTGCATAACGCCACAATTTCAATTCCTTCTCGCTTTCGTAATTTACAAATTGCTGAGCCTCGTTAGTGTCAGCATCACCGTCAACGAGGTCTCGAAACTTGCACAATGGTAAAGTGATAAACCAGTCAGATCGATCTTCTTCGCCGGGATGTGTAGTCTTAAAATGTATCTCAATGTAACGCTGATTGGATAACACGGTCTCACGAATATGAACATCATCTGTACCATCTACTGGCGTCCACTTATCAGTGTAAGCATCAACACTTCCACCGACAAAAAGCCCAGCAGTCAGGACAATTGAGACCAACAACAATTTTAATGATTTCATTACTTTCTCCTTGCAAATGCAATGTGGGTTATGTCTATTCTAGACTGATGAATAATAGCAAGATAATGTTATGGGTGTCAAGCAATTAAATCGCCAACCCAAAAACCTCTTTTGCTTTTAGATAAAGGTTTTCTGAGATTGAACCCGTACAGCAACAACTGAGATATAGTAAGATTACAGTGCCCTAGAATAGAGCATATGTTTAAAAACTATTTTTTGATGAATTGTTGACTTAGTAATATTGCTCGACTACACATTTTGGCTTAGTCATGAGATTATGAGCTATCTGATTCGGGGGATCAAAAAATTATTACACCAATTCAATTGTACAAAAGTCACAGGTTGATTTACTATATGTCCTGGTTGAGTTAAGCAAAAGCAATATGAAAAAATACCATTCACAGTGCTACAAGAAAACTGGAGAAAATTCTGATAAGATGAGATAGAACACATGAATAAATAAAAGTGTCGCTATCACAAACAAAGGGAGGTAATGGAAAGAAAAACATAATAAAAAAACCTCATGTGCACACTGTGCATAGGAGGTTTTGCAGGACGAGGACAAACGAAAAATACTATCCAGACATTCGGACCATGGCGTAACGCGCATATGAGTCGAATAGAGTGTCATTCAATGTCGCATCAACATAATGAGTGTCATTTTTAAAATGTATGACAGGTACCACTCTGAAAGAACGAGAGCCAGATCGTTTTATGAGGATCTCATGTCCAGGAGATACAATAGGATGATGTAAGTCCTGATGTTGAGCGCCGACCACAAGTAGCTCGTACAGTGTCGCTGAACGAAATCCACATTGTGATAACATATTCTCAATTTCCGCAGGTACTTCTTGTTGAGATCTGCAAAAAAGTATAATTTCGCGTTTCCCATTGAATGCATCAGGGGGATCCATGTTTTCAAGGACACAACGTGCCACTTTGGAATAATTGGCAGTTTCTATAAGTTTCTGAGTCGGGGTCGCATCGAGTTCAATTGTACAGGTATCACTCCGATGCACGGCGCTTAAGACGTCTTTGTAGTCGCTCATTTGTTACTCCACCTTGATTTTGAAACAAAGTTATTATAGCACTATTTTAATAATAAGTCAAATAATATTACACCACGAATGTAAAAAAATCCTTTTACAGAAAAAAACAGAACTTCTATCACATAAAGACAGATCAAGATGTATAACAAGGCTGAAGAAGTCCAAATAGGTTGTAGAAATACTCCAAAAATATGTATTCTGTATAAAAAATCGCATCTATACAAAAAATCAACTACCCCGATGCAAGTATACGGGGTATGACAATGCACTCACTACGTTCGTGTCATACCTTTCGCAGCAAGCTGCGAGGTATTTGAATCCTTATGCTGCCTCACCTCAGAAATATATGTGACTGCGTCACAGATATTCCTCTCGGTTCGTTGCATAATAAAAAGAGAAAAATGCTATAAATGTAAGGATTAGAGATTCTACGCTAACGGGTACAGAAATTGACAGAAGTACGATAGTAAAGTAAAATAACATCGCTAGAAAAGATTCAAAAAATCGAATCAAGCAGTCTTTTAACATTCACAGATGAAAGAGAGGACGAATAAATGAAAAGCATAAGATGGTTTGTAATTGTAGCTTTTTTGTTTGCATTATCAAGTACGCATGCACTAGGAAATCTACAGTTCAGTGCACCAGGATTCTACGTAGAAAAAGTTGTCCCAAACTACGCAGAAGTAGAAGAGATTTTTAATTCTGGTGAGTATTTGGGCAGTCGGAGTGACTATAGTATCACCCGAGCTACACAAGTATTTTTTCACAACAATGAAGTATTTATCGGTCAAAAAGAAGGACAAGTCCGTGTTGTTGTAAATAGTAAGCTTCAAGCTCAGCCAGTACTCGACATCAGTGCACGTGTGAACACATATATAGATAGAGGTTTGAATGGTGCAGCAGTGACGCGCTCCGGTAGACATCTAATTGTGTCATACAGTTATGAAAATTACGCAACACCAGTAGGTGGTATGAAAAGTGTGCGTCTCTCCAAATTTCCGCTAGTGCGGCAAACATTGCCAAATGGTGAAGTATTGATAACAGCTGATGAAGGATCAGAAGTAATCCTTGCTGGATCATTGAATGTAACACCAGAGCTTAATACCTGTGATGCATACCCTGCTGGTAGTAATTTTATGCCAGGGGCAACGAGTCACGCAGGAGGAAATGTGATACCTCTTACGGATGGAACAATTGCATTTACAAATGGTGATGCTGCAAGTTTCTACACAACTGATGACTGTGCGCGGTATTCACAAGATCTCGATCGAATGATTGGAAAAATCTTTCGCATAAATGAAGATGGATCTGCTCCGACTGATAATCCATTCTTCACGGGAGACAAATGGTCTGTACGTTCTAAAGTATGGGTCTACGGTGTGAGAAATATGACATTTATCACGCAGGATCCATTCACTAGTCAAGTTTGCGCCACAAATGTAGGTTGGGGTAATGTAGAAGGACTTTTTTGTTTTAGCAAAGGTGATAATGCTGGATGGCCATGCGAGGAAAATGGTTGGGAGCAATTCCAGTACAGTAGAAAAATTTACTGCCCACTGGTTGTACCTTTTGTTTTACCAGAAGTGGCATACCTCCATGAAATGCGGATGATAGATGGTAAAGAGGCATCAGTTGGGGCAGCAACAGGAATTGCATTTCCTACAGCATCAGAATATCCACAATGGATGCGAGGAAAGACGGCTTACGTAGACTATGTTCTTGGTTGGTTGAAACTGCAGAACATTCGACAAGAAGGCGCAAGTAGTCGAACACTCATCACTGACACAAGTAGTATGGTTGGTTTAGCAACAGACGCTGAAGGTTACCTCTATGTGATCGTTCATGAAGAGAATGGTGGTAGAAAGATTGGCGGTCGGACCGTAAGTGGAATATATAAATTACGCTTTGATCCAGATGCTAAAATCACGCCAAATGCGGTATTTCGTATTCAACCTACTGAAAATCCGAGAGAGAGAATACTTGATGCATCTGGTTCTTCTGATCCTGCTAGTCGGGAGATAACGTATAAATGGTATATAGGGAACGAAACACTAGAGGGGAAAGTAGTGCGTCATATTTTTGCAAATGATGGTCAGCACAAGGTGAGGCTCGTTGTACAAGTGGGTGATGCACAAGCAGAAGCAGAGCAAGTACTCAGAATAGTGACACCACCTGACATTCCTCAAGCAGAGCCATTTATCGTTGAAGACACCCTTTTTGGTGATAACGACGAATTTCCACCAAGTATTGATGTTCCAGTGGAGTTCACACTTGGAAATAATGGAGCTAACGCAGAGTTTATGTTAGTTGTGAACATTCTGGACCGAAATGGCACTCAAGTAAACAGAGCAGAAGTAGAGCGACAACGTATTGCACCAGGTAGTCAAAAGCCCTACGCTTTTTCATGGAGATTTTCGTCTCCAGGAAGATATACAGTAGCAATTGAGTTCTATGAGGTTACATATGATGATAACGGCATTGTCACCTTCATAAAAGCAATCGAAAGCTCGCGTTACCCAGCTGCAGATGTATTCAACATCACAAATCGTACTGGTGATGATCCTGATGGACCAAAAAATCCAGAGCCTCCAAAAGAAGGATTGCCACCCCTTTCGCAAAACGGTATTCATCACTATTGCCTGTCATCAATGACATCAACAGAAAATGGGTGGAGCAATTTCACTCTAGATGGAACCAAATATGACTGCATCTTCCAAAGAAGTCCTGCAGACAATCCAAGTGGAAATCCAGCTTTGGGTTATCAAAAACCTTAAGTCACATTTCCTACAAAAACCCTGCTTATGAAATATAGGCGGGGTTTTTCAATACACAATTTTGAAACTACTCCTTCAAAGTACGTTCATACGTCAGATACATACTAGGTAAAACGTACACGTGAGTAAAATTTTAGGCAAAATCAAGACTTTTCACGATCCATAGTCTTACCTATGGTGAGTAAAAAACGTAGATTTTAATGACAAAATGCATCGAGTGCGTAAGTCCTATAGGCTTTTTGATGTCCACTCGTCGTCATGAGAGAGATATCCAAAAAAACAAAACCCTCACAAAAGTGAAGGTTGTATAGTGTGAAACCTCAATGCAAGCGTACATATGGATCCCGTGAAAAAAGATTAACGGAAAAAATTAACATTTTTCCCTAGGCAATCCAGGTGGGTTCCATGCCTATAAACTTAAAAAAGTTACAGTTATTCAGCACACTATTCTGAAGTATCACTCTTTCAGTATACTCTTTTAAGAGATTTAGACAAATCAGTGGAACTATTCCTTCACAGTGCATACATGCTTGTTAGGTGTAAGTTGCGTGATATGACCTAATTGTGTATCTCCTAAACTTAAAAAGCTAAAATTCTTCTACAATATTGTAAAAAGTTTCTACTCGTGCACGCCTGCAGGCGTAGTGGAGGGAGATGGGTGGCGCTTTTGCCAATTTATGATATAAGCCCAGAGTGCGAGAAATGTCACAGTAATGATTGCAATGACAGCAAAAGTAGAACCAAAAGAAAAATATTCATACGTAGTACCAGCATAGAAATATACATATGCAAGTTTCTGAACACGTTTCCAGGTCTTGCCACCAAGCAACCTCTTGGAATAATTATTTGATGTAAGAAGAAGTATAAATCCTGTGATATCACCTGTATGACCTATAAGTCGCTTCGTCTCCCATGACCAGTATGCAGGTGAAAACATATAGGCAAAATAGCCCATACCAGTTGTCACAACATCACCTAAAAGTAGTCCGATGATAATAGATGCGCTGAGAATGCCCAAGCCTTTGCGTAGTGTGACGAGACAACACAAAAACTTATACTGCGAAAAAATATTTGCAATCGGACGAATCATCATGAGAACAGTGACACTAAAGACAGAGATAAAATACAAGCATCCTGTAAGTTCTTTTGTGACAAACTCTGGGTAATATCCCTGAAAAAGTGGCCACAACACAAGGAAGCTAATGCCGATAGTAATAAAAGTATTTTGTGCGACTGAAACAAGTGCGAGAAAATTTTTCTGATCCATAAATAACGAATATTATAAATGAAAGAAATTAGTGATATAATTATTATACCAAATAAATCACAAAAGATAGATGAAAAAAGATTTGAGAAATGTAGTAAGCATACTAACTCTTGTAGTAGTTGCGACAACAGTAGGTCGGTACTTATGGCAGTCCGAAGGAATAGTAAAGGCAGTAAAAGTAAAAAACACTGACACAACCAACATAAAAGAGAGTATTCCAAGATCGCGTATCACACACGCAAGTTAGTTTGACAACAATACAATTTTGTAATATACATATCATGTCTGTTGTACATCCAAAGACCAAAACAGAAGAGGGGGTTAAAAAATGGAAACGTATATTCTACTAAGTATCCTAGCAGGCTATCTAATCGGCGTAAGATTAGATATCAAGTGGCTAGTAATAGCCTGTTGCGCTGTAGGAATTGCTGTCATAGCACTATTTCAATTCACAACAATTTTCGAGAAGGGTTTAGAGGGATTAATTTTTCTGTCTTATGTGATATACGCGACAGCAGCAATGATTTGTGGCGCAGTAATTCAATGGGCGCGAAAAGTAAATCCTTCCATAAAAGATTCTACCAATCTTTTGGTAAAAGTATTTCTCCCAAAACCACGATAAAAGTAAAACAAAGACTAATCTGATACAGATTAGTCTTTTTATATTCAAGAAGGTCATATAAAATCACTAATTATTACAATATTTTCTATAACTACACAATTATGTAGATAAAATTATAAACACATGATGAACAGTATAGAGAGGATTGCAAAAGAAGGTGTGAAGCGATAAAATAAAGAGATGATCAATAAGGGTTTTTTGCTCGTACACGTCGATGAGAACACCCGAAAAAAAGAAAAATGAATTTACGTTCGTATCTCTGGAGTTTACGATTGGGAACGCTACTTGCTCTTGGCTTGTGGTGTATAGTTCTCTTTGCGACAGATCCTACTGACTTAGGACTTGTGGCGTACATCTTTTTTTATCTTACCTTTTTTCTCTTTACATCAGGTTTAGGTACGCTAATCCTCGGCTACTTTTGGCAGAGGACTGCACGAAAATCCTTCGCAGTAAATGGACTGTCCACTACCTTACGCCAAGGAATTTTGCTAGGTCTACTTTTCACACTTATGCTAGTCATGCAACAGTATAAAATTTTCTTTTGGTGGAGTGCATTACTTGTTGCTGGGGCAATTTTTATGGTAGAACTCTTCTTTCTCACAAAGCCAAAAAAATAACACTTCCATTACTAAAAGCAACAAACAAAACAGACTCTTCTTATAGGAAGAGTCTGATCATCTCATGTGAGAAAAAGTCGTTACGTTCTACTTTTTTGCAGAAGATTCTAAAACAATCTCACTCAGGTGGCTGATACTAGGTCTGTCTGGTACCCACTTTGGCGCACCATCTCCACCGTGAAATGCAGAGACGACAAACTTGTTAGTAGTCCAATCATCTGAGCTTTCATCTTTAAACTGAAAGTTTTTGCTAAAAACATCTGTTCCATTGATAGAGACGCGGATAGAGCCGGGTGTAGTCTTAGTACCAGCACTGACGTGGTATGTAAACTGAATCCACTCATCAGTTATGATAGGCACTTTCGTATCAAAATGATCCCCAAACTGCCCTTCTTGATCGCGGTGATACAGATACATTTGAAAAGTACCATTTTTCCAGATCATACGTGCCATCATGCCATTGGGATCTGGTTTTCCACCAGATGGGCAAGTACCGCCACAAACACCATGAATCTTACCACCAAGCTTAAAATCAAATCCTGGTGCAAATTTAACTTTATAGGAAACTGTGATTGCGTCAGTAGCGCCAGTGATAGGACATGGTGTGATGAAGTGCGTCGAACCTTTATCACCTCCAGGAGTAGGGTCATGGTAAATTGTCAAAACAGAATCATTTATAGACACATTTTCTATACCTGAAATCCATTCACATTGAGTATTCTGTAAAAAAGCATACACATCACTAGGCGTGACTTCTCCACGTGGAATATTCTGAGCAAAAATTGAAGTTGGAAGAGCGAGTGCTATGCACAATACGTAAAATAAACGCATTTGACCTCCTAATGTACTGAAAAAAGATAAAAAATCAAAGAACAATAATGTAACACGTTAATAAGTATCATTTATGAGAAGAAAAGTCAAGATTTTGCTATAAAATGAAAGAAGTGTGCTTGCTTGGGCAGTATTTTCCTTGTAAAATACAAAAACAGCTTGAGAAAATTATCATTTAGTATGTATTCAATCCTCTAAATACCTAGTCACATTCCTATGGCAGAAAAAAAAGCGACAGCGAAAAAGAAGGCATACGGCGCATCATCCATCCAGGTTCTCGAAGGTCTCGACCCAGTACGTAAACGTCCCGGGATGTACATCGGAGGAACAGGTCTCACAGGACTCCATCATATGATTTGGGAAGTAGTCGACAACGCAATCGACGAAGCAATGGCGGGGCATGCGACAAAATGCACAGTAAAAATCCTCCCTGGAAATATCATCGAAGTAGTAGACAATGGTCGCGGTATCCCAGTCGACAAACACCCCACAACAAAAAAATCAACACTCGAAACCGTGCTGACTATTCTTCATGCCGGAGGAAAATTTGGTGGCGAAGATAGTGGATATAAAGTATCCGGCGGACTCCATGGTGTCGGCGTCTCCGTTGTAAATGCTCTTTCCGAATGGACAACAGCCGAGGTCAAGCGGGATGGAAAAGTCCATAGGCAAGAATACAAGCGTGGCAAGCCAAAAGGTGATGTAAAAGCCATCGGCAAATGCAAAAAAGACGACACAGGCACGACAATCACATTTAAACCGGATGATGAGATTTTTGAGGATACCACGTTTAACTTTGACACGATTGTGAAACATTTGCGGAATCAAGCCTACCTCACAAAGGCTTTTCGCATCGAAATCGAGGATCATAGAAAAGTAGAGAATGAAAAAGAGCTCTACAAGGCAAAGCGTCACGCATTTTACTTTGATGCAGGCATCATTTCCTTTGTAAAGTTTCTCAACCGCGGAAAGAGTGCAAAAAATACCACACCATTTTACGTAGAAAAAACGCAAGATGGCGTGCAAGTAGAAGTATCACTTCAATATACAGATTCTTTCTCAGAGCGCCTTCATGCTTTTGCGAACAACGTCGCAAATCCCGATGGTGGAACACATGTCGTAGGATTTCGCACTGCTCTTACGCGCACACTAAATGGCTACGCACGCAAAAACAATATCTTAAAAGAAAAAGAGCCAAATCTCACAGCAGAAGACATGCGTGAAGGTCTGACGTGTGTGATCAACGTAAAAATTTCAGACCCTCAATTTGAGGGGCAGACAAAAGGTAAATTAAATAATGTCGAAGTGCGTGGTGCAGTACAATCTGTAATGAACGAAGAGCTTGCAGAGTATTTAGAAAAACATCCCAAAGATGCAAAAGCGATCATTGAAAAATGCTTACTCACTGCACGAGCTAGGACAGCAGCGCGCGCCGCAAAAGACGCCGTACTGAGGAAGGGTGCCCTCGAAGGCATGACACTTCCAGGAAAGCTAGCTGACTGCTCATCACGTAAAGCAGAGGAATCAGAACTCTATATTGTAGAGGGTGACTCGGCTGGAGGTAGTGCCAAGCAAGGTCGCGATCGACACTTCCAAGCAATTCTTCCTTTGCGCGGAAAACTAGTAAATGTAGAAAAAACAACACTCGACAAAATCGTAAAAGCTGACTCACTAAAGCCCATGATTATCGCGCTGGGAGTTGGTATCGGTGAAGCAATCAATATTGACAAGCTCCGCTACCATAAGATCATTCTTATGGCAGATGCTGACGTGGATGGAAGTCACATTCGCACACTACTGCTCACATTCTTTTTCCGACAATTTCGTGAGCTGATCGAAAAAGGACACATTTACATAGCGCAGCCACCACTCTACCAGATCAAAAAAGGAAAACAGATAGAATACGCCTATGTCGAAGAAGATAAGGTACGCATTCTCAAAAAAATGGGTGTATCCGACGATGAAGTGTCAGAAGAAGTAGAAGGCGAAGAATCAGAAGAGGGTGGTGCAGCAAGTGAGGCTACAGAAGCTAAAGCAAAATCGAAAAAAGTAAACATCCAGCGGTACAAGGGACTTGGAGAGATGAATCCAGAACAACTTTGGGAGACAACGATGGACCCACAATCCAGAAAGATGATGCAAGTCACCATAGAAGACGCAGAGGCAGCAGAAAATGTCTTCGACCTCCTCATGGGTGCGGAAGTCGCCCCACGAAAGCATTTCATACAAACGCACGCTAAAACAGTAGAGAACATCGATGTATAGTTACAATCGCAAAACGGCTGAAACATACTGATAGTATTTGCGTTAAATCAATCCCATGATAGAAAAGTATGATTTTACAGGAAAAAAATTCTGAAATTCATATATGCTAGACGAGAGACCCACCACAAATAAAGTAGGAAAAGTTGTGAGAGTGTAGTAACCATTTAAGTGTTGCATGAATAGTAAATATACTCATGATTTAATACAAGACTGGCCAGCCTATATTTCCATTGTCTTGGTACATGTATTCTTGATTTTTCTAGCTTTTAATAATGGGTGGAGTATTGTGTATGTGCTATGGATATTCTTTATGCACACGTTCTTCTTAGGTCTTGCAGGATCAGTCCAAGCATTTATAACACCTGCAAAAAAAATACAAGCGAGGTGGTATGGCTTAATGGGAGAGGGATACAAAGATGTATCACTCTCAAAGAAGTATCAACGACGTCAAGCTATTTTCAATTTTTGCGGTTTCATCATTTTTTATATATTGATTTTTTCACTCGTTTATTCATTCTTTTCTCAAGGCTCATCCAAAATAGAGTTCTCAATTTTTGAAACATTTTTATATGGAGGTGTTATATTCCTTTTTGAACTAGTCGTTGCTTTTCTTGGGAGAAAGATTTTGCAAGTAAGCAACAGTGATAAATCTAACAATAGAGGTGATGAAATGATCTTGTATCCACTAGCACGAACACTTGGTACATGGGTGATCTTGATAGTGAGCATGTATTTTGTGGATGAAAATTTTTCTAGAGATGTGATGTTGATAACCATAATCTTTCTAAGTGCCATCGTAGACATTTTCATACATTTCGGTTTACGATACCGTGATGTGAGACCACATGATTTTTTCTTTGGAAAGTAAGAGCATTTCAAATGAAGTGAATGTTGACGTATAATGTGCGAAGGAAGGATGAAATAGTGACCTATAGTGAGAGAGTGTCTCTATAACACAGTAAAACGTAACACGAGCACACCACCCAGAATGTCTATGACGTGAATATTTTATGTATATACTTGCGTGAAAAATTATACATACTGCGAACTAATAAAAAAATGGAAAAGAAAATATGAAATTACGGTACATCATACCATTAGTCATTTTAAGTATAGTATTTCTAGTAGGTTTTTTGATTTCGCGAAATCAATCAGAAAAAGAAATTTCTTTAATAGATGAATCTCAAAGTCCTCAAATAAATGCGCAGCAAGATCAATCAAAAGAAGGTGTAGTCCTGGAGCAAAATACAGATCCTATAGAAAATAATACACAAAAAGATTTTGTGTATATCGATGAAGAGGTGTGTGGACGTGCATTTGCGGTGCTGTCGAGATCTGGTAGTACGGTGACGCGAGAGCAGTTTGATCAGAGAGTTGAATCTTTTACTACACTGCTTAATCTAAATCCAGAAGCTGCCCTCTCACGTGGTGAAGAATGTCTTTTTATTGCAATTGGCTATGACGAGGTGGAAGCTACAGAGCTTGTACCGAAATATCTTTCAGAAGAACGCGCAAAAGAAATTGGCGCACTAGTAAAGAAGCAGGCCCAAAAAACCCAAGTCGAAGCCGAGCTTATTAGCCTCCTAGCAGGGTCTCTTGGAGATATGAATACGTGTATGGAAGGCGGCGCGTTTATAGAAGAACCATCTGATAATGGAGTAATGTGCGCCGGAAAAGAGAAATGGCCAGATTTGAGTAAGGTAGGTCATCTTTGGGGTGGCTGTTCATTTACTGTAAATAGGAAGCTCTGGGAAGAAAGAGAAAAAGAAACTACAAATGAAACGAATATATACTATACATACTGTGCAAAGGCGAGTACAGGTAGAGTGGTTACATGTGCAAGTAATGGGCAATGCAACATCAATGTTCAATAAATAGAAATTGATAAAATAATGATCTTAGGGATACAAAAATACTTTTAAAAGGCAGTGTGAGGTGGTAGAATAAATATGAGAGACAAACAACCTTGCTTGCTTCGCTACCTCAAAAATATAGGCAGTTATACGCCATAGACTTCACGTAGATTCTCGTAAAAAAATCCTCACACAAAATACAAAACACAAATGAAAATTGAGCACCTTATGACAAAAGATGTTTTGACGATTGGGCCAAACTCACCCATTCTAAATGCTGTAGAAATTCTGGTCTACAAAAGATTTAATGGTATTCCGGTCGTTGATCGTGAAGGCACACTTATTGGACTTCTGACGCAGCATGACATGATGCTTAGAGGCACAGATTTGCACTTACCAACGCTCATCCATATTCTAAAAGATGTTGGAACGTATGGCAGAGACAAGAAATTTGTATCACAAAACATGCGGAAGATATCAGACATGAAGACATCTGATATTATGAATGCAGCACCCATTACACTTACACCAGATGCGCCAGTAGAAGAAGCATTAAAAATCTTCTCAGAGCATCATGATGTAAATCCTATACCAATCGTTGATGAAAATAAGAAACTTGTAGGTGTAATGAGTCGTTATGATATGATTAAACTCTTCGGGAATCAAACAGGTATAGAAAAAGAACTACAAGCACCTACCCGTGAGATTGATAAACAAATTCTCGAAACTTTACCAAACTTTGAAAAACGTTTTCTCTTTGTCAGTCGTATGCGCGTAACGCACTGGCTACTAATCAGTCTGGGATTTGGAGTGATTGGATTTATCTCTGCACTCATCTTTATGCTAAGGTTTGTCGAAGGATAAGTGAGTATCTCATAATGTAAGCAGCCGTTAATTCCTAGAAAAAACACAGTGAAAACAGAAGTGACTCTACAGACTACACTGTTAGCGACACTGCTCTTTACCGCGGCGACACTGAGTTCATTTTCTCTACAAGGCTATACCTTGCAAACACACTCAGTGGCAGCAATACAATAGGGTGATACGCCAGTCTACCGTTTTTAAGCAAAAGAATTAAACACCTCTTCTGTACGATCTCTTCTACTACAAAAGATTGCCTCATAGAAAGTGATGATAACTGGGTATATTGACGTAATACTGTAGCTGCACAAGACTGCACAAGATGTGTATATACTTGCAAATCTCGCCGTGGGTGGGAATTGGCCTGGATCGCCAGACGCCACAACAGTTTTCCCGGCACAGTACACAATCGACTACATAAGAGCATATCAAAAAATAGAATAAGAAATATTTAAGCTGTCAAGATCAGAGTTAT